>NZ_JBVHUE010000035.1:0-91780 GCF_055565515.1 Streptomyces sp. NPDC028419
ATCAACTTCTGGCGTTGATTTTTGGCACGCTGTTGAGTTCTCAAGGAACGGACGCTTCCTTTGTACTCACCCTCTCGGGCTTTCCTCCGGGCTTCATTCTTCGTTTCCGACTCTATCAGACTCTTTCGTGTCCGATTCCCGGTCGAAGCGGGATCCTGCTTTTCGCTTTCCAGGTTCTCGCTTTCGCGTCTCCCTTTCCGGCGATTCCAACTCTACCAGATTCTTTTCCCGCTCCGTTTACCGGAGTTGAATTCGAATTCGGTGACCGTTGGGGGTCTTTCCCTTTCGGGAGGTTCAGACCTTATCAGGTTTCCCTGGGCTGATTTACCCGCGCTCGTGGGTGTGCCCGGGCACGTGAGTGCTCGCAGGTTCCTTCGAGGCGGGAGACGTAAACGTACTGGAGCGGGGCCCCCGGATGCAAATCCGGTTGCCCCGCTCCAGTGATGACGCTACGAGGTCGCTACGGAGAGCGTCAGACCTCGACCACGACGGGGAGGATCATCGGGCGGCGACGGTAGCCGTCCGAGACCCACTTGCCCATGGTGCGGCGGATGAGCTGCTGGATCTGGTGCGGCTCCGCGACGCCGTCCGCCGCCGCGCGGGCGATGGACTCCTCGATCTTCGGCAGGACCGCGGCGAAGGCCGAGTCCTCGATGCCCGAGCCCCTGGCCTGGATGTTCGGGCCGCTCACGATCTTGCCCGTGGTGCTGTCCACCACGACGTAGACCGAGATGATGCCCTCGTCGCCGAGGATGCGGCGGTCCTTGAGCGAGGCCTCGGTGACATCGCCGACCGAAAGGCCGTCGACGTACACGTAGCCGGCCTGGACCTTGCCGGTGATCTTGGCCTTGCCGTCGATGAGGTCGACGACCACGCCGTCCTCGGCGATGACGATGCGGTCCTTCGGGACGCCCGTCAGGGCGCCCAGCTCGGCGTTGGCGCGCAGGTGGCGCCATTCGCCGTGGACCGGCATGAGGTTCCGCGGCTTGCAGATGTTGTAGAAGTACAGCAGCTCGCCGGCCGAGGCGTGGCCCGAGACGTGCACCTTGGCGTTGCCCTTGTGGACGACGTTGGCGCCCCAGCGGGTCAGGCCGTTGATCACGCGGTAGACCGCGTTCTCGTTGCCCGGGATCAGGGACGACGCCAGGATCACGGTGTCGCCGGGGACGATCCTGATCTGGTGGTCGCGGTTGGCCATGCGGGACAGTGCGGCCATCGGCTCGCCCTGCGAACCGGTGCAGACCAGGACGACCTCGTGGGCCGGCAGGTCGTCGAGCGTCTTGACGTCCACGACGAGACCGGCCGGGACCCGCAGGTAACCCAGGTCACGGGCGATGCCCATGTTGCGGACCATCGAGCGGCCGACGAAGGCGACGCGGCGGCCGTACTCGTGGGCGGCGTCGAGGATCTGCTGGATGCGGTGCACGTGGCTGGCGAAGCTCGCCACGATGATCCGGTTGTTGGCGCTCGCGAAGACCGACCGCAGGACGTTGGAGATCTCCCGCTCCGGCGGCACGAAGCCGGGGACCTCGGCGTTCGTCGAGTCCGAGAGGAGGAGGTCGATGCCCTCTTCGCTCAGTCGCGCGAAGGCGTGCAGGTCGGTGAGGCGGTTGTCCAGCGGGAGCTGGTCCATCTTGAAGTCACCGGTGCACACGACCATGCCGGCGCCGGTGCGGATGGCCACGGCCAGGGCATCCGGGATGGAGTGGTTGACCGCGATGAATTCGCAGTCGAAGGGGCCGAGGTTCTCGCGCTCGCCTTCCTTCACCTCGAGGGTGTAGGGGCGGATGCGGTGCTCCTGGAGCTTCGCCTCGATGAGGGCCAGCGTCAGCTTGGAGCCGATCAGCGGGATGTCCGGCTTCTCCCGGAGGAGGAACGGAACGGCGCCGATGTGGTCCTCGTGGCCGTGCGTGAGGACGATGCCCTCGATGTCGTCGAGCCGGTCCCGGATGGACGAGAAGTCCGGAAGGATCAGGTCGATGCCCGGCTGTTCCTCTTCGGGGAAGAGGACGCCGCAGTCGACGATCAGCAGACGACCGTCGAACTCGAAGACGGTCATGTTGCGGCCGATCTCGCCGAGACCGCCCAGGGGGGTGACCCGGAGGCCGCCCTTGGCGAGCTTCGGCGGCGCGCCGAGTTCAGGGTGCGGATGGCTCAAAAGTATCTCCTCAACCACACACGCCACGTACCTACGAAGGCACGTGGCGGGCATGTCATTCGTGCACAGGTGCACTTGCTGTGTGTCTTGTGGGTGTTTCTGGTACTGCCTATTCAGTTGTGAAGTCTGTGGTGCCCGGCGTCGGGCCCGGTGTCAGAGCTGTACCCCGCCGGCAGCAAGATCGATCTTGAGCTGGGCCGTCTCTTCGGCCGTCAGCTCGATCAGCGGCAGTCGCAGCGGGCCCGCGGGCAGGCCCTGGAGGTGCAGCGCGCCCTTGGTGGTGATGACGCCCTGCGTGCGGAACATGCCGGTGAAGACCGGGAGCAGCTTCTGGTGGATCTCGGCCGCCTTCTGCACGTCGCCGCCGAGGTACGCCTCCAGCATGGAGCGCAGCTCGGGGGTGACCACGTGGCCGACGACGGAGACGAAACCGGCCGCGCCCACGGACAGCAGGGGCAGGTTCAGCATGTCGTCGCCGGAGTACCAGGCCAGGCCGCTCTGCGCGATGGCCCAGCTGGCACGGCCCAGGTCACCCTTGGCGTCCTTGTTGGCGACGATACGCGGGTGCTCGGCGAGGCGCACGATGGTTTCGGTGTTGATCGGGACACCACTGCGACCGGGGATGTCGTAGAGCATGACCGGCAGGCCGGTGGCGTCGGCGATCGCCGTGAAGTGCCGGTAGAGGCCCTCCTGCGGCGGCTTGCTGTAGTACGGCGTGACCGCGAGCAGGCCGTGCGCGCCGGTGCGCTCGGCCTCGCGGGCCAGCTCGAGGGTGTGGGCGGTGTCGTTGGTGCCGATGCCGGCGACCACGTGGGCGCGGTCTCCGACCGCTTCGAGCACGGCTCGTACGAGGTCGTTTTTCTCCGCGTCGGTGGTGGTCGGGGACTCACCGGTGGTCCCGTTGATGATCAGGCCGTCGTTGCCTGCGTCCACCAGGTGGACGGCGAGCTGCTGCGCGCCGTCGAGGTCGAGTGCGCCATCCGCCGTGAACGGCGTGATCATGGCGGTGAGGACCCGCCCGAAGGGGGTCTGCGGAGTCGAGATCGGAGCCATGGGTAACACGCTACTCGCTGCCACGCTCGCGGTGTCCCCTCGGGGGACGTCAACAGGGGGGTTCCGACCCCTGGAGGTCGGGTGGTGTTGGATCCCGGCACTGCCTGCTCGGGGGTTCAAGCAGTGCCGGGTCCGTTTGATCAGCCTAGATGAACTTTGCGAAACGTCGCAATACGGACACTTCGGTCAAGTCTCCGTACATGCGTACGTGCCGGGCGCCGCACGGGATTTCGGGGTTACGGAGCGACACGGCCGTTGGTGTTGAAGGCCGCGTAGGTCAGGGGCATCAGGGACGCCCAGTGCTCTTCCATCTTCTCGCCGACCATCTCGATCTCCCGCTGCGGGAAGGACGGGACCGCCGCCAGCTCGTGCTGGGTGCGCAGGCCGAGGAAGTGCATGAGCGAGCGCGCGTTGCAGGTGGCGTACATCGACGAGAAGAGGCCGACCGGCAGCACCGCGCGGGCCACCTCGCGGGCCACGCCCGCGGCGAGCATCTCCTGGTACGCCTCGTAGGCCTGGCGGTACGAGTCCTCCATGACGCGGCCGGTCAGCTCCTGCTGGTCCGCCGTGCCGTCGACGAAGACGTACTTGCCCGGGCGGCCCTCCTGGACCAGCTTGCGCTCGGCGTCGGGCACGTAGAAGACGGGCTGGAGCTCCCTGTAGCGGCCCGACTCCTCGTTGTAGGACCAGCCCACGCGGTGCCGCATGAACTCGCGGAAGACGAAGATCGGGGCGCTGATGAAGAAGGTCATCGAGTTGTGCTCGAAGGGGCTGCCGTGGCGGTCCCGCATCAGGTAGTTGATCAGGCCCTTGGACCGCTCGGGGTCCTTCTGGAGCTCTTCGAGGGACTGCTCCCCGGCCGTGGAGACCCGGGCCGCCCACAGCACGTCGGAGTCGGCGGCGGAGTGCTTCACCAACTCCACCGTGACGTCACTGCGGAAGCTGGGTTTGAGGTCTGAAGCGGCGGTCTCGCTCACCGGGGGTCCTTCCAAAGGGCATCGCTTGGGGCGCGACCACTCTACGGCGCCGGGCACCCGTCCCCGGACCGGGGCGCAGACCGTTCCAGATCTGACTCCCAGCCATAAAGTTCCGCTAAATTGCCGAAATCCGGCACCGTTCGGCCCCGTTGTACGTCCTTACGAGTAGTGGTGGCCACCCGGGTCGCCACCCGGCCCCAAGGGCCCGATCGTGAGGAGAGTCGCTCCCATGTTCCGCCGGCGCGAACCCGTCCCGTTTGCCTTCGTCGCCGAGGCCGACCGTTTCCGCAGCAACGTCACCCCGCCGCCACGCGAGAGTCTCGGTATCGGGCAGATCGCCGCCCGTAGTCTGGTCGGACTGACCGTGGTGGCGGGGCTCGTCGGCTCGTTGCTCTTCGGCATGCCCGCACTGCAGCCGCACAAGGCGCCCGAAAAGGCCCAGCAGTCCGAGGCCTCCGAAGGGCGTTGAGCCGTACCGACCCGTCCGGCCCCCCTGAGGTGGTCGGCCGTGATCGGACTGGGTAGCCTCACCGGCACTGCCCTACCGAATGTGCATGTGAGTGAGGATCAGCCGTGCCCCTGCCCTTCCTGACGGCCGAGCACCTCGACGGCGAGGACGATGCCGACGCGGCGCTCCCCCACGACGACCCCGACCGCTGGCGACGGCCCTACCGGCCCGGCCCCTGGCGGGTGGCCATCGCGGCCCTCCTGCTCCTGCTGGCCTCGTTCATGCTGCTCGCGACGATGATCATCGCGTTCGCGGGCGCATGGTCCGGCGCCGCCGTCTGTGCCGCCGCCGCCCTCGCGGTCATCGCGACCGCGCTGCGGATGCTGCGCGCGGGCGTCTGGGTGAGCCGTACGGGCCTGCGCCGGGTGTCCTTCTTCTCGACCCGCTCCATCCCCTGGTCCGAGGTCGGCGAGGTCCGCACGGTCCAGCAGCCGGTGCGCTGGCTCGGCCTGCCCCGCACCGTGCAGGGACAGGCGCTGACCGTGGCCGCGCGCGACGGGGCCCCGGCCCCGGTGCTGCTCACCGACCACAGCGCGGACTTCCTGGCGCGTGCCGAGGCCTTCGACCGTGCCGCGGGCATCGTCGAAGCGTGGGCCGAGGAGTACCGGGCCGTCCCGGTGGGCTGAGCGGGCGTCACCGGACGCACACGCCCACGGAGGGCCGTACAGGTATCAGACCTGTACGGCCTTTCCGTCGTGCAGGGCGATCGCCCGCTGCATGGCCTTGCGGGCCCGCGGGGTGTCGCGGGCGTCGTGGTAGGCCACGGCGAGGCGGAACCAGTTGCGCCAGTCCCCCGGAGCCCGCTCGGTCTCGGCCTTGCGGCGCGCGAAGACCTCGTCGGCCGAGTCCCGCAGGATCCGGCCGTACTCGTCCCGCTCCAACTCGTCCACGGGCAGCCCGCCCTCGGCCTCCAGCTCGGTGGAGAGCTGGTTGGCCCGGGTGACGAACCGCGTGTTCTTCCAGAGGAACCACACGCCGACCACGGGCAGGACCAGCACCGAGAGCCCGAGGGGGACGGTGATCCAGGTGCCCATGGACAGCAGGGTCACGCCCTGGCGGCCGGCCAGGACGAAGTAGAAGACCAGGACGGCGGCCGTGATGAAGTAGATGATCTTCGCGCGCATAGGAGTGCTACTGCCTGCTCAGCCGAGGTCGAGGAAGTGTTCCAGGCCGAAGGTGAGGCCCGGGGTCTGCGTCACGCGGCGCGCACCGAGCAGGATGCCCGGCATGAAGCTGCTGTGGTGCAGGGAGTCGTGACGCAGGGTCAGGGTCTCGCCCTGACCGCCGAGCAGCACCTCCTGGTGGGCCAGCAGGCCCGCCAGGCGGATCGCGTGCACCCGGACCCCGTCCACGTCGGCGCCGCGGGCACCGTCGAGGGCGGTGACCGTCGCGTCGGGCTGCGGGGCGCAGCCGGCTTCGGCGCGGGCCGCCGCGATCAGCTGCGCCGTGCGGGTCGCCGTGCCGGAGGGCGCGTCGACCTTGTTCGGGTGGTGCAGCTCGATGACCTCGACGGAGTCGAAGTAGCGCGCGGCCTGGGCCGCGAACTTCATCGTGAGCACCGCGCCGATGGAGAAGTTCGGGGCGATGAGCACACCGGTCCGCGGCGAACCGGAGAGCCAGGTGTTCAGCTGCGCGAGGCGGTCCTCGGTCCAGCCCGTCGTGCCGACGACCGCGTGCATGCCGTGGCGCACGCAGAAGTCGAGGTTGCCCATGACGGACGCGGGGGTGGTCAGCTCGACCACGACCTCGGCACCGACCTCGGCCAGCGTCTCCAGCTTGTCCCCGCGGGAGAGGGCGGCGACCAGTTCCATGTCCTCGGCGGCCTCGACGGCCCGGACGGCCTCGGAGCCGATCCGGCCCTTGGCACCGAGGACGGCCACGCGCAGCTTGCTCATGTTCTTTCGCTTCCTTACGTCCGTGACGTCGTACGTTGCTACGCGACCGCTTCGTCGAGGCGCGCGGCCTGCTTCTCCTTCAGCGGGCCGATCACCGACAGCGACGGCCGCTGGGCCAGTACATCGTGCGCGACCGCGCGGACGTCGTCCGGGGTCACCTCGGCGATCCGGGCCAGCATGTCGGAGACCGACATCTGGGTGCCCCAGCACAGCTCGCTCTTGCCGATGCGGTTCATCAGGGCGCCGGTGTCCTCCAGGCCGAGGACCGTGGAGCCGGAGAGCTGCCCGATGGCGCGGCGGATCTCCTCGTCGGTGAGCCCTTCGGTGGCGACCTTGTCCAGCTCGTCCCGGCAGATCCGCAGCACGTCGTGGACCTGGCTGGGGCGGCAGCCCGCGTAGACCCCGAAGAGGCCGGTGTCGGCGAAGCCGGAGGTGTACGAGTACACGCTGTAGGCCAGGCCGCGCTTCTCGCGGACCTCCTGGAAGAGACGGGAGGACATTCCGCCGCCGAGGGCCGTGTTCAGCACGCCGAGCGCCCAGCGGCGCTCGTCGGTGCGGGCGAGTCCCGGCATCCCGAGGACCACGTGGGCCTGCTCGGTCTTGCGGTTGACCAGCTCGACCTGCCCGGCGACACGGATCCGGCGGGTGCCGGTGCGCGGGCCGATGGGCTCCTGGCCGGTGCCGTCGAAGCCGGCGCGCTCGAAGGCGGCACGGACCTGGCGGACGACCTTGGCGTGGTCGACGTTGCCCGCGGCGGCCACGACCAGGTGCGTCGGGTCGTAGTGCTTCTTGTAGAAGCGGCGGATCCGGTCGGCGCTCAGCGCGTTGATCGTGTCGACGGTGCCGAGGACGGGACGGCCCAGCGGGGTGTCGCCCAGCATGGTGTGCGCGAACAGGTCGTGCACGCAGTCGCCCGGGTCGTCCTCGGTCATCGCGATCTCTTCGAGGATGACGCCGCGCTCGGCGTCGACGTCCTCCTCGCGGATCAGCGAGCCGGTGAGCATGTCGCACACGACGTCGATGGCGAGCGGCAGGTCCGTGTCGAGCACCCGTGCGTAATAGCAGGTGTACTCCTTCGCCGTGAAGGCGTTCATCTCTCCGCCGACCGCGTCGATCGAGGAGGAGATGTCGAGGGCACTGCGCTTCTTGGTGCCCTTGAAGAGGAGGTGCTCCAAGTAGTGGGTGGCGCCGTTCAGCGTGGGGGTCTCGTCGCGGGATCCGACGTGGGCCCAGATGCCGAAGGTCGCCGAGCGCACGGACGGCAGCGTCTCGGTGACGATGCGCAGTCCGTTGGGCAGGGTCGTGCGGCGGACCGTGCCGATCCCGTTCTCGCCCGGGAGCAGGGTTTGGGTACGGGCGACGGCCCGCACCTCGGAAGAGGTGCGGGCCGTCACTCGGGAACTACGCGACATCACTTGTCGGAGTCGTCCTTGTCAGCGTCGGCGTCGGCCGCTTCGCCGTCGATCACGGGGATCAGCGACAGCTTGCCACGGGAGTCGATCTCGGCGATCTCGACCTGGACCTTGGTACCGACCGCGAGCACGTCCTCGACGTTCTCCACGCGCTTGCCACCGGCGAGCTTGCGGATCTGCGAGATGTGCAGGAGGCCGTCCTTGCCGGGCATGAGGGAGACGAAGGCACCGAAGGTGGTGGTCTTGACGACCGTACCCAGGTAGCGCTCGCCGACCTCCGGCATGGTCGGGTTGGCGATCTGGTTGATCGTGGCGCGGGCGGCCTCGGCGGCCGGACCGTCGGAGGCACCGATGTAGATGGTGCCGTCGTCCTCGATCGTGATCTCGGCGCCGGTGTCCTCCTGGATCTGGTTGATCATCTTGCCCTTGGGGCCGATGACCTCACCGATCTTGTCCACGGGGATCTTGACCGTGATGATCCGCGGGGCGTTGGGGGACATCTCGTCCGGCGTGTCGATCGCTTCCATCATCACGTCGAGGATGTGGAGGCGCGCGTCGCGGGCCTGGGTGAGGGCCGCGGCCAGGACGGAGGCCGGGATGCCGTCCAGCTTGGTGTCCAGCTGGAGGGCGGTCACGAACTCCTTGGTGCCGGCGACCTTGAAGTCCATGTCGCCGAAGGCGTCCTCCGCACCGAGGATGTCGGTGAGGGCGACGTAGTGCGTCTTGCCGTCGATCTCCTGGGAGATCAGACCCATGGCGATACCGGCGACGGGGGCCTTGAGCGGCACACCGGCGTTCAGCAGCGACATGGTGGAGGCGCAGACGGAGCCCATGGAGGTCGAGCCGTTGGAGCCGAGGGCCTCGGACACCTGACGGATCGCGTAGGGGAACTCCTCGCGGGTCGGCAGGACCGGCACGATCGCGCGCTCGGCGAGCGCGCCGTGGCCGATCTCGCGGCGCTTGGGCGAACCCACGCGACCCGTCTCGCCGACCGAGTACGGCGGGAAGTTGTAGTTGTGCATGTAGCGCTTGCGGGTCACCGGGGAGAGGGTGTCCAGCTGCTGCTCCATGCGGAGCATGTTGAGGGTGGTGACGCCCAGGATCTGGGTCTCGCCACGCTCGAACAGCGCCGAGCCGTGCACGCGCGGGATGGCCTCGACCTCGGCGGCGAGGGTACGGATGTCCGTGAGCCCGCGGCCGTCGATGCGGACCTTGTCCTTGATGACGCGCTCGCGGACCAGGGCCTTGGTCAGGCTGCGGTACGCGCCCGAGATCTCCTTCTCACGGCCTTCGAAGGCCGGGAGGAGCTTCGCGGCGGCGATCTCCTTGATGCGGTCCAGCTCGGCCTCGCGGTCCTGCTTGCCCGCGATGGTCAGCGCCTTGGTGAGGTCGCCCTTGACCGCGGCCGCGAGGGCCTCGTAGACGTCGTCCTGGTAGTCCAGGAAGACCGGGAACTCGCCGGTGGGCTTGGCGGCCTTCGACGCGAGGTCGGCCTGCGCCTTGCAGAGGACCTTGATGAAGGGCTTCGCGGCGTCCAGACCGGCGGCGACGACCTCTTCGGTGGGGGCCTCGGCGCCGCCCTTGACCAGGGCGATGGTCTTCTCGGTGGCCTCGGCCTCGACCATCATGATCGCGACGTCACCGTCGTCGAGCACGCGACCGGCGACGACCATGTCGAAGACGGCGTCCTCGAGCTCGGTGTGCGTCGGGAAGGCGACCCACTGGCCACGGATCAGCGCGACGCGGACGCCGCCGATCGGGCCGGAGAAGGGCAGGCCGGCCAGCTGGGTGGACGCGGACGCGGCGTTGATCGCGATGACGTCGTACAGGTGGTCCGGGTTGAGCGCCATGATCGTGGCGACGACCTGGATCTCGTTGCGCAGGCCCTTCTTGAAGGAAGGACGCAGCGGGCGGTCGATCAGGCGGCAGGTGAGGATCGCGTCCTCGGAGGGCCGACCCTCACGACGGAAGAAGGAGCCGGGGATCTTGCCGGCCGCGTACTGCCGCTCCTCGACGTCCACCGTCAGGGGGAAGAAGTCGAGCTGGTCCTTGGGCTTCTTCGACGCGGTGGTGGCGGACAGCACCATCGTGTCGTCGTCCAGGTAGGCAACGGCGGAGCCGGCGGCCTGGCGGGCCAGACGGCCCGTCTCGAAGCGGATGGTGCGGGTGCCGAAGGAACCGTTGTCAATGACGGCCTCGGCGTAGTGGGTCTCGTTCTCCACTAGCGTTTTCTCCATTTTCGTCGTCTCCCGTCCTCCGCCCGTGTGGCGGGGGACGGTTTTCGGAGAAGCGCTCCTTGCGTGCGGGCCGGTCTTCGATCGAAGCATCCGGTTCGTGGCCCGGCATTCGGGCCTTCCGGGTGCCACTACCGAGGACCGGCGGCGTAGGGAGGGCGCTCCTCCTCTTCTGTTGTGCTGCGAACCAGACTACAAAGCGTCCGGTACGTCCCGCACGTACAGCAAAGGGAGCGGTCCCCTAATCGTGGGAACCGCTCCCTTCACGGCGTTCTTACTTGGCGCCCGCGGCACCGCGGCGGATGCCGAGGCGCTCGACCAGGATGCGGAAGCGCGCGATGTCCTTCTTGGCCAGGTACTGCAGCAGGCGGCGGCGCTGGCCGACCAGGATCAGCAGGCCACGACGCGAGTGGTGGTCGTGCTTGTGGGCCTTCAGGTGCTCGGTCAGGTCCGAGATGCGGCGGGAGAGCATCGCGACCTGCACCTCGGGGGAGCCGGTGTCGCCCTCCTTGGTGCCGAACTCGGTCATGATCTGCTTCTTCGTAGCGGCGTCGAGCGGCACGCGTACTCCTCGTGATAGGTCTTCGTAGCCACCGAGTGCCCCAGGTCGAATTCTCTGGGGAGCTTCCGTAACTCGGGAGGCGGGGTCCGTTGGGCGCAGGTCTCGGAGGCTTCGTGAGAAGGCTCCGGGAACGCGTACACAAACGGCCGTCACCCACAGTACCAGGCCGCCGGAGCGGCCCGTCTCAGCTGGTGAGCGAGCGGGCCGCGGTGTAGACGTCGAGGACGGCCAGGCAGAGCGGGACCAGGCTGAGCAGCACGGCGGCCTCGGTGAGGTCGAGGAGTCGACCCCAGAAGGGTGACAGGCCCTTGCTCGGGATGACCAGCGCGATCATGGCGAGCAGCGCGGCACCCGCGGCGACGGCGGCCGAGAGCCAGATCGTGCGGATGTCCATGCCGCCGTGCTCCCCGTACTTGTACAGGTCCTCCAGCAGGGGGGTCGGCGGGTTCAGGGCCAGCCCGAGGACGAGCAGGGCGATGGCGGCGAGCCCGGCGGTCAGGGCGCACACCACCTGCGAGGTGTAACGGAAGAGGCGGGCGCGCAGCAGCATGGCCAGGCCGGCGCCCAGGGCGAGCAGCTGGCCCCACAGGTCGTGGGAGAAGCCGAGCACGGCGGCGGAGCCGACGACGACCGCGGCGCAGCCGCCGACCAGGCCGAGCAGCATCTCGTGGCCGCGGCGGGCCTGGGCGGCGATCAGCTCGGCGTCCAGGGGGGCGCCCTGCTCGGAGGGGTCCGCGGAGGGGTCGCCGTAGGGCTCGCCCTCGTAGCGGTCCGGGGTCGCCGCGTACTCGACGTACTCGTCGACGGAGCTCTGCGGGGCGGCGTAGCCGATGGGCAGCCGGGCGAAGCGCGCGGAGAGTCCGGGGAGGAAGGCGACCAGGGCGATGGCGGTGGGGGCGCAGACGGAGGCGGTCGCGGTCGCGGAGGCCTCGGTGAGGATCGCGACGAAGGTGGCGATCGTGCCGGTGGCGCCGAGGAAGGTGGCCGCGACGAAGGGGGCGTCGCCGCTGGGGGTGAGGGCGGCCAGGGCGACCGAGGCGACGAGGACGACGACGCAGCCCAGCAGGAACTGGAGCCGGCCGGGTCCCTGGCCCGGGTCGGGCCCGATGATCCCGGAGCCCGCGATCAGCAGGAGCGGGAGGGCGCCGAGGCCGAGGGCGACGGCCGAGCCGCGGTCGCGGTAGACCCGGGCGCGCAGGCCGGCGGCCGCGGTGAGCAGCAGGCCGAGGGTGCCGGCGATGATGCCGGGCAGGCCGTGCATGTCGTGGCGGACGGGGTCGGCGTACCAGAGGACGAAGCCGATCAGGACGAGCAGCAGGACGGCACCGGCCAGGCCCGCGCCGCGCAGCATGTCGTCGCTCCAGCGGTGCCGGTCGCGGACCACGGCCGAGGCGACGGCGTCGGAGACGTCGTCGAAGACGGCGGGCGGCAGCGATTCGGCGAAGGGGCGCAGGCTCAGCACCTCGCCGTCGAGCACCTGCTGGCCGGCCAGGGTGCGGGCGCCGTCGAGGACGGTGCCGTCGCGGCGCACCAGGTGGTAGCCGGTGGGGGCGCCGACGGGCTGGGTCTGGCCGGTGAGGCGGAGCAGCTCGGGATAGACGTCGGCGACGGCGATGTCCTCGGGGAGGGCGACGTCGATGCGGCTGTCCGGGGCCACGACGGTGACCCTGCAGAAACCCGTCGTTGCGGCCGTACTCACCTGTGTGACCCCCTGGTTGGCGGACTCGTCCGACGCGGCGCCGACACCTGCCGCACTGCGGATTCGCGGATGCGCATGCTGCGCGCGGCCACCCTACCGGGCATAAGGCGGACTGTCGGCAAGTAGGATCACCTCCGCGCGGAGGACACCCGCTCCGCACCCGGGACTTGGGGGCGCCGGTATCGACGTCCCGTCCGTTTTCGAGGGATTGATGCTCCGGTGAGCCAGATCGTCGTCAAACGCCCGCCACGGTCGCTGCCGCCCGAAGTACCTTCGGACGAACTGCACCTGGAGCCTCCGCCGGAGCTGCCGCGCGGGCAGCAGGAAGGCATGGCGATGCAGCTCCTGCCGATGCTCGGCATGGGCTCTTCCGTCGTGTTCTTCTTCATGCCGAACGTGCCGTCGTTCATGCGCATCATGGGTGTGCTGATGCTGGTGTCGACGGTGGGCATGGTGATCGCGCAGATCATGCGGTACCGGCGCGGTACGCAGGGGCAAATGGCCGACGTGCGCCGCGACTACCTCAAGTACCTCGCGCAGACGCGGCGCCAGGTGCGGCGGACCGCGCGCTCGCAGCGCGACGCGCAGCTGTACCTGCACCCGGCCCCCGAGCAGCTGTGGTCGGTGGTGGCCGAGGGCTCGCGGCTGTGGGAGCGGCGGGTCGGCGACGAGGACTTCGGTCAGGCCCGGCTGGGTCTGGGCGCGCAGCGGCTGGCGACGCCGCTGGTGGCGCCGGACACGGCGCCGGTGGACGAGCTGGAGCCGCTGACGGCGGGCGCGATGCAGCGCTTCCTGAAGGTGCACTCCTCGCTGGACGGGCTGCCGGTGGCGGTGTCGATGCGGGCGTTCTACCACGTGACGGTGTCCGGGGAGCCGGAGGCGGCGCGGGGCACGGCGCGGGCGCTGGTGGCCCAGCTGGCGACGCTGCACTCCCCCGAGGACCTGATGGTGGCCGTGGTGGCCGCGCCGGGCGCGGTGCCGGTGTGGGACTGGACGAAGTGGCTGCCGCACACGCAGGTGCCCGGTCAGGTGGACGGGGCCGGCACGAAGCGGTTGTTCGGCGACGACCTGGGTGAGATCGAGGACCTCCTCGCGGCGCGGTTGGAGGGGCGGCCGCGGTTCAGCCGGGACGTGCAGCCGGTGCTGGACCAGCCGCACATCGTGGTGGTGCTCGACGGCGGGATGGTGCCGCCGGATTCGGTGTTCGCGGCGGCCGAGGGGTTGCAGGGGATCACCATCGTCGAGGTGGTCCCGGGCGAGCTGGACGAGCCGCGCGGCGGGCTGTCGGTCGTGGTGCGGCCGGGCCGGCTGCGGCTGGAGTCGGGTGCGGGCGTCGCGTACGAGGGCGTGCCCGACGTCCTGTCGCTGCCGGCGGCCGAGGCGTTGGCGCGCCAGCTGGCGCCGCTGCGCACGGGCGGCGGGGACGACGACGAGCCGCTGCTCGCCAATCTGGACTTCACCGACCTGTTGAACCTGGGCGACGCGGGCTCGATCGACGTGGCGCGGACCTGGCGGCCGCGCTCCGCCGGTGAGCGGCTGCGCGTGCCGATCGGGGTCGGCGAGGGCGGCGCCCCGGTGATGCTGGACCTCAAGGAGGCGGCGCAGGAGGGCATGGGGCCGCACGGCCTGTGCGTGGGCGCCACCGGTTCCGGCAAGTCGGAGCTGCTGCGCACGCTGGTGCTGGGCCTGGCGGTCACGCACACCTCGGAGACGCTGAACTTCGTGCTCGCGGACTTCAAGGGCGGTGCGACCTTCACGGGCATGTCGCAGATGCCGCACGTGGCGGCGGTCATCACCAACCTGGCCGACGACCTGACCCTCGTGGACCGCATGGGCGACTCGATCCGCGGCGAGCTCCAGCGGCGCCAGGAGCTGCTGCGGTCGGCGGGCAACTACGCCAACATGCACGACTACGAGAAGGCGCGGGCGGCGGGCGCGCCGCTGGAGCCGCTGGCCGCGCTGGTGCTCGTCATCGACGAGTTCAGCGAACTCCTGACGGCGAAGCCCGACTTCATCGACATGTTCATCCAGATCGGCCGGATCGGCCGGTCGCTGGGCGTGCACCTGCTGCTGGCCTCGCAGCGGTTGGAGGAGGGCAAGCTCCGCGGCCTGGACACCTACCTGTCCTACCGGATCGGTCTGCGGACCTTCTCGGCGGCGGAGTCGCGGACGGCGATCGGCGTGCCGGACGCCTACCATCTGCCGTCGGTGCCCGGTTCGGGCTATTTGAAGTTCGGCACGGACGAGATGACCCGCTTCAAGGCGGCGTACGTCTCGGGCACCTACCGCTCGGGCGGGCCGGACCTGTCGGTGGGCCGGTTCCCGCTGGAGCGGCGGCCCGCGCTCTTCACGGCGACGCCGGTGCCGGTGGTGTACGCGGCGCCGGACCCGGCGTACCTGGCGGCGCAGGCCGCGCGGGCGGACGACGCGCTCGCGGACACGGTGCTCGACGTGATCGTGGCGCGGCTGGAGGGCCAGGGCGTGCCGGCGCACCAGGTGTGGTTGCCGCCGCTCGACCAGGCGCCGCCGCTGGACCAGCTGCTGCCCGCGCTGGCCGCCACGGCGGAGCGCGGACTGCACGCGGAGGGGTACACGCGGCCCGGCGGGCTCGTCGTGCCGCTCGGCCTGATCGACAAGCCCTTCGAGCAGCGGCGCGAGGTGCTCTACCGGGACTTCTCGGGCGCCGCCGGTCACCTGCTGATCGTCGGTGGTCCGCAGTCGGGCAAGTCGACGTTGATGCGGACGCTGGTGTCCTCGTTCGCGCTCACGCACACCCCCCGCGAGGTGCAGATCTACGGTCTGGACTTCGGCGGCGGCGGTTTCTCCGCGGTGCAGGACCTGCCGCACGTGGGCGGGATCGCCTCGCGGCTGGACCCGGAGCGGGTGCGGCGCACGGTCGCGGAGGTGGCGGGCGTGCTGAACCGGCGCGAGGAGTTCTTCCGCGCGCACGCGATCGATTCGATCGGCACCTACCGGCGGCGGCGGGCCTCGGGCGACCTGGCGGAGGAGGCGTTCGGCGACGTCTTCCTGTTGATCGACGGCTGGGGCCAGTTCAAGAACGACTACGAGCACCTGGAGCCGGTGGTCGCGGACATCGCGGCGCGCGGGCTGGGCTACGGCATCCACGTGGTGCTGACCGCCTCCCGGTACATGGAGGTGCGCGCGGCGCTCAAGGACCAGATCCTGGGACGCCTGGAGCTGCGCCTCGGTGACGTCATGGACTCCGAGTTCGACCGCAAGGTCGCGGCGAACGTGCCGCAGGGCGCGCCGGGCCGGGGTCAGGTGCCGGAGAAGCTGCACTTCATGTCGGCGCTGCCGCGGGTGGACGGGCAGGCGGGTCCGGACGGGATGTCGGACGCGACCGCCGCGTTCGTGGAGTCCGTGCGGACGGGCTGGTCGGGGCCGGGGGCGCCGGCGGTACGGCTGCTGCCGCGCAAGCTGCCCGCGGACCGGCTGCCGAAGGGCTTCGAGCACCCGGAGCACGGCATCGCGATCGGCATCGACGAGACCAACCTGGAACCGGTCTTCATCGACTTCGAGACCGACCCGTTCTTCCTGATCTTCGGTGAGAGCGAGTCGGGCAAGACGGCGCTGCTGCGGCTGATCGCGAAGCAGATCAGCGAGCGCTACACGCCGGAGCAGGCGCGGATCGTGGTCGGTGACTACCGGCGCACCCTGCTGGAGGCGGTGCCGTCCTCGCACCTGTTGGAGTACGCGCCGATGGCCTCGGCCATGCAGATGCACATGGAGGCGATCGCGACGGTCATGGGCAAGCGCGCCCCGGGCCCGGACATCACTCCGCAGCAGCTGCGCGACCGGAGCTGGTGGACCGGCCCGGAGCTGTTCGTGATCATCGACGACTACGAGCTGGTGTCGACGAACGCCTCGAATCCGCTGTCGCAGCTGGTGGAGAACCTGCCGTTCGCGCGGGACGTGGGCATCCGCTTCATCGTGGCCCGCTCCTCGGCGGGTGCGTCGCGGGGTGCGTACGAACCGTTCATGCAGCGGGTCAAGGAGCTGGGCGCGCAGGGTCTGATCCTGTCCGGCGACCGCAACGAGGGCGACATCCTGGGCAACGTCCGGGCCCGCCCGATGCCCCCGGGGCGCGGCACCTTCGTCTCCCGCAAGCGCGGCACCCCGCTGATCCAGGCGGGCTGGCTGGCGGACCGTTAGCACAGGGCGGTGCGGGTGGTCCAGTACCGCTGACGGGCGGGGCGGGCGCACGTACGATGCGGGGAGTGGCCGCGCAGTGACCACCCGCACCGCCGAGAGGAATTCGCGCCGATGGCTGACGCACACGAGAAGGACGCGCTCTACGCCCTGGACATTTCGGGTGTGGAGTGGATCAGCGCTCCGGGCACCGAGGAGCACGAGGAGCGGGTCGAGATCGCGCACCTGCCCGAGGGGGCGGTGGCGATGCGGTCCTCGCTGGATCCGGAGACGGTGCTGCGCTACACCGAAGCGGAGTGGACCGCCTTCGTGCTCGGCGCGCGCGACGGGGAGTTCGACCTCCGCTAGGGCGTGCCGGCTACGTACGAGAGGGGCCCGCGCACCGAGTGCGCGGGCCCCTCTCGTACGTTCGGGGTGCTGCCGGTCAGACCATCCGGAAACGCGTCGCGTTGCCGCGGTCGGTGTCCTGGTAGCCGACGAGCGAGCTGTCGAGCAGGTTCGCGATGTTGCCCAGCTTCGCGTTCATCTGGTCCATGTTGGTGGTGACGTCGCGCTGGATCTCGAGGTAGGCGGTCTTGGCCTCACCCTCCCAGCTCTCGGCGACGGTCTTCACCTTGTTCATCAGGTTCTCGAGCCCCTGGCTGAGCTGCGAGCTGGTGGTGCGCACGTCGGACGCGGCGGTCGCGACGGTGTCGTAATTGACTGCGAGTGACATCGCTGTCTTCCCTCCCGTTGTGGTTCGTTACAGCCGTGCGGGCGTGCGTCAGACGCCGAGGATGGAGCTGGTGTTGCCGCCGACCTTGCGGATCTCGGCGATGCGCTCCTGCTCCTGGGCGGTGAAGCCCTTGACGCTCATGCGCATGGCGTCTTCCAGCTCGATCAGCCGCTGCTTGATCTTGTTCATGTTGTCGTTGACGCCGCGCTGGAGTACGTCGTACTCCTTGCTGGCGGCACCCTGCCAGCCGGCCTGGATGCGGTCGACGACGTCGTTCAGGCGGTTGATGCGGCCCGAGAGATCAGAGTGGTACGTGTTGATCTCATCCGCGAGCTTGACCTTCTTTTCGTCATCGACTTGAAGGTTCATCGCCATGTCGGTTCTCTCCCGTCATCACACTTGTGAAGTCCACTGACACTGTAGCCACTTCATAGGACAGGCCCAACAAGTATGCCCGGGCAGGTGCTCGGTTCCCGGAGTGCAAACCCGCCTTCCTGCCTACGCAGGGGTGCTTGGTCCGGTTCGGCGCCTTCTGCGCCGCGTCTCCCGGGCCACCGCCGCCGCTCCCGCGATGACGGCGATCAGGACGGATCCGATCCCCAGAGCGTACGTCCCCAGGCGCGCCTGGCGCTCCTGCGCGGTCTCGTCGAGGACGAGCGGCGCGGCTTCCGGCGCGACCGCGGGCGGCGGTCCCGGGTCCGCGCTGGGCGGCCCGGCCGGCGGTGCGGCGCTGTCCGTGGCGACGGCGCGGACCGGGTCGACGACGCCCCAACCGACGTAGTCGTCACGGCCGTTGACGGCGCGCTCGGCGGACTGCTCGATCTGCCAGATGATCTGCGGGGCGGTCCACTTGGGGTTCTGGGCGCGCAGCAGGGCCGCGAGGCCGGCGACGTACGGCGCGGAGAAGCTGGTGCCGTTGTCCACGCACTGGCCGAAGCCGGGAACGGTCGAGACCATGTCCACGCCGGGCGCCGCGACGCCGACGAAGGGTCCCGGCTGGGAGAAGGCGGCGCGCTCGTTGTTGCGGTCCACGGAGGCGACGGCGAGCACGCCGGGGAAGGCGGCCGGGTAGGTCTTGCGCTTCTGGCCGTCCATGCCGTCGTTGCCCGCGGAGGCGACGACGACGATGTCGGCGGCCACGGCCTCCTTGACGGCCCTGCCGAGGTCGGATTCCTCGGCCATCGGCAGGGTGGTGTCCTGCGAGATGTTGATGACCTGGGCCTTCTGGGCGATCGCGTGTCGGATGGCGGCGGCCAGGGTGTCGGCCTTGCCGGTTTCCTTGTCGTCGTTCTGCCGGATCGGGATGATCGTGGCCTCGGGGGCCAGCCCGACGAATCCGGTGCCCTCCTGCGGGCGGGCCGCGATCAGGCCGGCCACCTTGGTGCCGTGGCCGACGGTGTCGGTCGTGCCGTCGCCGCCCTTGGGGTCGATGTAGTCCTTGCCGGCCCCGATGTCCACGGCGGAGGCCAGCTGCGGGTTGGCCCGGTCCACGCCGGTGTCGATGACGGCGACCCTGACGCCCTTGCCCTTCGTCTTCGCCCACAGGGCGTCCAGCAGCAGGCGCTGGAGGGCCCAGGGGCGGTCCGCGATCTGCTTCTTCATGGGGAAGGTGCACTCGCCGGCGCCGGCGAGCCGGATCGCGGGGACGGCCCCGGCGGGGCGCGGGTCGGCGGTCGGGGCCGCCGCGGCGGCGGACGTCAGGGTCGCCGCGGAGGTCAGGGCGAGGGCCGTGGCGCACAGGGCGACCCGGTGGCGCGTCGCCTTCGCCTTCGGCTTCGGGGTCGGCTCAAGGGTGGGCATCGACATCGGCGTCCTCACGAACCCTGGGGCTGGCGCGCGGCGTTGGTGTCCAGCCGGGGGCCCTTCGACAGGAACTCGGACCACGCGATCGGGACCAGGGTCGGTACGACGTTCCCGTAGCCCAGCCGGATCTGCGCCTGGCTGGCTTCGGGACGGCCGTCGGAACCCTTCGCCTTGGGGTCGGCCGCGCCGATCTTCGAGTGCTCGGCGTCGCTGTCCCCGTTGGCCTGGACGGCGTACCGCAGGCCGGTGTCGGTCACGAGGAAGAGGGTGCCGCCGGCGGTGCCCTGGTTGCCCTGGGTCTGGGTGTAGAGGAGGCCCGAGCCGGGGGTGACGTACGCGCTGGTGCCGCTCGCGGTGATGTCGACGGGGAAGCCGGTGCCCGCCCAGGTGCTCATCGTCTGGTTGCCCTGGCCGTCGACGCCGCGCAGGACGTTGCAGACGGTGTCGCGGTCGGGGCTCTGGCCGGAGCCCGCGGCGGGGGCGGGGGTGCCGGCTGCGGGGGTCCGGTTGATCTGCGCGGACTTCTTCGCGGGCCAGCGGGCGTCGCCCCGGAAGGGGACGGGGTCCGGGGTGAGGGACTGCAGGTCCACCTCGCGCGGCTTGCCCGTCATGTTGAGCTTGTCGGTCGCCGGCGCGTTGATGAGCAGCCAGGCGACGAACTCGGTGACCGGGGAGACCTTGCCGCCGGGCAGCACCACGTAGTGCTGCGGGCCGGAGCCGGTGACCGCGCGCAGCACCATGCCGACCCGGTTGTCGGCGGTGCTCAGCCCGGACACGCCCGCGTCCGCGCCGACGGTGCCGGGCAGTTGCGGGAAGCCGAGGTCCTCGCCGGGCTTCAGGGTGGCCAGCCACTGGTCGGTGACCTGCTGCGGAGTGCCGCTGCCGACCAGGGCGTTGGTGAGCTTCTGGGCGTCGGAGGCCGCCGCGCTGCCGGCAGCGCCCTCGGGGAACTTGTACTTGGTGCCCGTGGCGTCGACCAGGAAGCGTTCCTTGGTCGGGCCGGAGCTCTGGACGTACAGCACCTGGCCGTCGGCGACCTTGCGGGAGTCGTCCAGCAGGGGGGCCTCGCGGTCGGCGAGGACGAAGGTGGCGCTCTGCACGCCGTGTCCGTTGCCGCCCGGCTGCTGGCAGACGGCCCAGCGCTTGGCCTTGCCCGCGTCGGCGGGGGCGGGCAGCCGGTCGGGGGCGTAGGGGATGCCGATGATCGGGCCGCGCGGGGGCTTGCCCCCGTCGAGGAGCTTGTCGTCGACCTGGATGACCTGGAACTTGTCCGGGTCCAGGAGCAGCCGGGCGGACGCCAGGTTGAGGACGGGGTGCAGCCGGGTCTGCGTCTTGCCGCCGTCCTTCGTGGTGAGGACCACGTACCGGGTCGTCGAGTTCTTGCCGACGATGACCTTCGCGCCCGGGTCGGCCCATCCCTTGGGGGCCTGGGACTTGAACATGCCCCACGCGCCGAACGCGGCGAGGATCAGCGCCCCGACCACCAGCCCCGGCACGGCCGCGCGCAGGGGGCGCGGCGCGCCCTCCTCGGTGCCGGTGGCGGACGGCTGGAGGAACGCGGCGACGGTGCGCCGCTTCGCAAAGGTGTACGCGTTCAGCTCATCGCGTCGTGATGCCATGACCGCCTGCTTCTCCCCGCACGGCCCGGTCGGTGGGTCCGGTCCCCGAGCCTCGATTGTCGGACCGGGCACCTACTATGCCTGTTGACGGAGGGTGCGCAGGGGCCGGGTAGGGTGAGGGCGCCGCTCCGTGCCTCCCGTACCGGGGTAATCAGGGCTTGTTGGGGTGGTTAGGGGAATTCCGGGGTCACGCGGGCAGGTGCCGCACCGTCGGAACTCACGGGGCCCGGCCCCGGGAAGGGGAGGTCCGCGAGTGAGGACGACCGCGAGGCAGCGGCGTGCGGCCGAGGCCGCACCGGAGCGCGGCGCACCGCCCGCCCGGGAGCACACGGGGAATTCGAGTACCGCGTCAGGTGTGACACCACACCCGCGGTCGAGCCCGGGGCGGTTCGGGCCGTTCCGATTGCAACAGCTCGTCCTGGTCCAGGTCGCGGCCGCGGTGCTGCTCGTCGCCTGGGTGGTGGACCCGCTGCTGCTGGTGCCCGCCGGCGTGCTGGCGGCCGTACTCCTCCTGCTGGCGGTCGTCCGCCGGCACCAACGCTCGCTGCCCGAGTGGATCGGCACCGCGCTCGCGCTGCGCGCGCGCCGCCGCCGGGCCGCCTCCTCCCCCGTGCCCACGGGCACCGAACCGGGGCTGGCCCCGCTCGTCGAAGCCGATCCGGCGCTGCGGACCTGCACCTTCAGCGACCGCGACCGCCGCCCGGTCGGCATGATCGGCGACGGGACCTTCCTGACCGCGGTCGTCCAGGTCGACATGGACGCGACGGCGCTGCGCCCGGACCGCTCCGCGCGGCCGCTGCCGCTCGGCATCGTCCGGGACGTCCTCGAAGTGGACGGCATCCGGCTGGAGTCGGCGCAGCTGGTGCAGCACACCCAGCCCGCGCCCGCGCCGCACCTGCCCGCCCAGTCGATGGCGACCCGCAACTACGCGCCCCTCCAGGCCCTGACCGGCACCCCGGCCGTCCGCCTCACCTGGATCGCGCTCAAGCTCGATCCCGAGCTGTGCCCGGAGGCGGTCGCCGCGCGCGGCGGCGGCCTGGCGGGCGCGCAGCGCTGCGTGGTGCGGGCCGCCGACCAGCTGGCGAGCCGCCTCGCCGGAGCCGGTTTCCGGGCCACGGTCCTCACCGAGCAGGAGCTGACGGCCGCGCTGGCGACCTCCTCGTGCGCGAACCCGATGGCGATCACCCAGGCGGGTCGCGCGGCCGGCCGCGCGGGCACGCCCGGGCGGCGCACCGAGGAGACCCCGCGGACCTGGCGCTGCGACGACCGGCGGCACACGACGTACTGGATCTCGCGCTGGCCGCAGCTGGGCGGTGGCGCGGCGCCGCTGCCGCAGTTCGTCGCGCTGCTCACCTCGCTGCCCGCGCTGGCCACCAACTTCAGCCTGACCCTGGCCCCGGCCGAGCGGCACGGGGTCACCGTGACGGGACACGTCCGGATCACCGGCCGCAGCGACGAGGAACTGGTGGCCGCGCGGCGGGCGTTGGAGACCACCGCGCGCGGGGTGAAGACCGCGCTGGTCCGACTGGACCGCGAACAGCTGCCGGGCGTACTGGCCTCGCTGCCCCTCGGCGGCGCACGATGACGGGGGGGATCACGATGAGAGTGGGATACGGGCTGGTCGGCCCGCGCCGGGAGCGGCACGCGATGCCCGCCGCGGACCTGGACGGGCTGGCCCTGCCGATCGGGGACGACGGCGTGGTCATAGGCGTGGACGCCGAGGGACGGCCCGCGGTGCTCGGCATCAACCGCCCCGCGCCGTACGAGGTCACCCTCATCGGCGGCCTGTGGACGGCCCAGGTGCTCGCGCTGCGCGCGGCGGCGACCGGGGCCCGCGTGGCGGTGGAGACCGGGCGCGCGCAGGTCTGGTCGGGGCTGGCGCAGGCCGCGGGCGGCGGCCAGCAGTGCGTGACCCTGCACGAGGTGGGTCGGGTGCCCCCGCAGGGCGCGTCGGCCGGTAGCCCGGTGCTGGTGATCCGCGACTGCGGGATGCGCCCGCCGCGCGGCCGGGTGGTGGCCGGGCCCTGGCAGTCCGTGCTGACCCTGCTGCCCTATCTGAGCCCGACCGCGCCGAGGCTGCTCCAGCAGTCCTCGTTGGTGGGGGTGCAGCGGGTGTCCCCCGACGAGGCGGACCAGCTCGGCCGTCTGATGAACCTGCCGCGGGGCGCGGTGGAGTCGCTGCCGACGCTCGGCGACGGCGTGACGCTGTGGTGCACGCCGCGGGACCGGCAGTTCGTGATGACGCAGGGCACGGACGCGGAGACGGGGCTGCTGGGGGCGGCCCGACGGATCGACTGAGCGGACCGGTCGAGGCGTCGTGGGCGGTTTCCGCGGCCCGTCGGGTCCGCCCGGCTTGCGCGGGGCGCCGTGCGGGCAGGCGTCTTCGTACGCGCCCGGTGCGCGCCCGCCCCGGCGGCGGGACCGGGCGCGCGGCGGGCCGACGGCACGCGGAGGGAACCGGACCGACCCGTGGGGCGTCCGCGCCGGTGACGGGTCGGGTCCGGAGGCCGGCTCCGGGCGCGATTAGGCTGACCGTGGGCGCGGTGCCGATGGGGGCGCCGGCCCGGTGTTCGACCAGACCAGGAGGACCAGTGAACGGCGATCGGAACGAGAGCCGCGGCGGGACGTGGAACGTCCCGACGGACGATCAGTCCGACGCGGAGCCCGAGCTGACGGGCGAGTTCACCATCGACTACACCCCGCCGGCCTGGTACACGCAGGACGCGCCGGCGGGCCCGACCCCGCCGGACCTCCCGGCGGGCAGCGGCTTCGAACCGCACCGACCGGGTGACATCACCTCCCCGTCGACGATGCGGATCGCGCCGGTCCCGGCGCAGCCCGCGGCTCCCCGCCCGGCCGAGGCGCCCGACGGCTCCCCGTTCCCGGCGGCCCGCGTTCCGGGTGCGGACGCGGCCCCGGCCGGCTCCGCCCCCGCGGGCGCGCCGCACCCCGCCGCGGCCGACACGCCCGCACCCGGGGCCCCGGCGCCGTTCCCGGCCGCGGGGGGCGCCTCGCCGGCCCCGGGCGCACCGGCCGCCGGTGGTGGCTCGCCCTACCCGGGTGCGGATCTGCCGTCCGCGGGCTCTCCCGACGCCGGCCCGGCCGGGGACGGCCTCGCGCCCCACCCCGCCGCTCCCGCCGGCGCCGGTGCGGTGCCGCCGTACCCGGGGGCGTCCGGCACGGACCCGGGCACGCCCGCCGCCGGCGCCGACGCGGTGCCGCCGGCGCCGTACCCCGGCGCGGCCGACGCCGCCGCGGAAACGCCTGGCAGTGGCCCCCACTCCGCGCTTCCGGGTGCGGGTGCGGGTAGCCCTACGGATGCCTCGTACCCCGGCGCGGCCGCCCCGGCCCCGGTCGCGGCCGACCGCGCGCCCGGCTCCGCCGACGCGGGTGCGGCGGCGGGTGGGAGCGGTGGTTCCGGGTTCACCCCCGCGGGTGACTCGGTGACCGCGTTCCCGCAAGGCTCCGCCCCCTCGACCGGACCGGGGGCGACCCCGGCCGCCGGCTCGCCCGTACCGCCGTACTCCGCCGTCGAGCCCACCCCGGCGGAGGGTGCGGCCGCGCCGCCGGCCGACGCCGAAAACACCGGAACGGGCCCGAACCCGAACGACCCCCTCGCGCCGGAGAGCGGTGCGACGGCCCCGGACCCGTACCGCGGCGCGGCCGACGCGCCCGCGGGCGAGGGGAGTTCGCCGTTCCCGGCTCCTTACCCGGCCGCGCCGGCGCCCGCCGTGGCCGCCGACGAGCCGCAGGACGCCGTGCCCGGGCCGCCCTGGTCCGCTCCCGCGGCGCCGGCCGAACTGCCGCCGCTGCCGGCCGCGTTCCCCTCGCACGCCGCGGACGAGCCGGCTCCGGACCCGCAGCAGGGGTACGGGTACCCCCCGGCCCCCGCACCGGCACCCGCGCCCGCACCCGCACCCGCCCCGGCGCCCACCGCACCCCCCGGCTACGGCTACCCGGCAGCGCCCAACCCGCCCCAGACCGGCGCCCCTTGGGGCCAGCCCCAGGCCCAGCAGCCCCCGCAGGCCCCGTACGCGCCCCAGGCACAACAGCCTCCGCAGACCCCGCAGGCACCGCCGCAGGGCGACCCCCGGCTCGGCCAGCAGTGGCCGCAGCCCGGCGGACCCGGCGCGCCCGGCCCGCAGGACCCCCGCTACCCCTCGGCCTCCCCCACCGGCGGCGGCGCCCCGCTCGGCTACACGGCCGCCGTGGAGCTGTCCTCCGACCGCCTCCTGCGCAACAAGCAGAAGCCGAAGAGCAACCGCGCGGGCGGCTCCGGCGGCGCCGCGGGCCTCTTCCGGTTCGGCGGCAAGGCCGCCGAGGCGGAGCGCCAGCGCAAGCTGGACCTGATCCGCACCCCGGTCATGTCCTGCTACCGCATCGCCGTCATCAGCCTGAAGGGCGGCGTCGGCAAGACCACGACCACCACCGCCCTCGGCGCGACGCTGGCCACCGAGCGCCAGGACAAGATCCTGGCCATCGACGCGAACCCGGACGCCGGCACCCTCGGGCGCCGCGTGCGCCGCGAGACGGGGGCGACGATCCGCGACCTCGTCCAGGCCATCCCGTACCTGAACTCGTACATGGACATCCGGCGGTTCACCTCCCAGGCCCCCTCCGGGCTGGAGATCATCGCCAACGACGTGGACCCGGCCGTCTCGACGACCTTCAACGACGAGGACTACCGGCGCGCGATCGACACGCTGGGCCGCCAGTACCCGATCATCCTCACGGACTCGGGCACCGGGCTCCTCTACTCCGCGATGCGCGGGGTCCTGGACCTGGCCGATCAGCTGATCATCATCTCGACCCCGTCCGTGGACGGTGCGAGCAGCGCCAGCACCACGCTCGACTGGCTCTCCGCCCACGGGTACGCCGACCTCGTCTCGCGCTCGATCACCGTGATCTCGGGGGTCCGCGAGACCGGCAAGATGATCAAGGTCGAGGACATCGTCCAGCACTTCGAGACCCGCTGCCGCGGGGTGGTCGTGGTGCCGTTCGACGAGCACCTGTCCGCCGGCGCCGAGGTGGACCTCGACATGATGCGGCCGAAGACGCGCGAGGCGTACTTCAACCTCTCCGCCCTCGTCGCCGAGGACTTCGTCCGCGCGCAGCAGTCCCAGCCGCAGCCGCACTGGCAGCAGGGCCCGCCCCACGCCGCACAGGCACCGCAGCAGCCCCAATCGCCCCAGCCCCAGCCCCAGCCCGCGCAGGCGCCCGCGCAGCCGTACCCCTACCCCCCGCACTCCCCGTACGGCCAGCCGCAGCCGCAGCAGCCCTACGCCCCCCAGCAGCCCCAGCAGCCCCAGCAACCGCAACAGCCGCCCGCGCAGCCCCACCCCCAGCAGCAGCCCCCGCAGCCCTACGGCCAGCCGTACCCGCCGCAGCAGCCCCAGCCCGGCCAGGGCTGGCCGCAGCAGCCCCCGGCCCCGCCGCAGGACCCGCGCCAGTAGCGCCACCGGCGAACAGCGAGGGCCCGTACCGTCCAGGGGACGGTACGGGCCCTCGCCCGTTCCCGCGGCGCCGACCGGCCGGCCGGCGCTCCGCGTCGAGGAAGCCGGTCAGCGCTCCGCGTCGTAGACGTCGGTCAGCACCCGCGCCCGCTTCACGTCGTCCGCGATGGCCTCCAGCAGGCCGTCCAGCGACTCGAACTTCGCCATCCCGCGCACGTAGGCGAGGAAGTCGACCGTCACGTGCATCCCGTAGAGGTCCAGCCCCACGCGGTCGATCGCGTAGGCCTCGACCGTCCGCTCGGTCGCGTCGAACTGCAGGTTGGTGCCGACCGAGATCGCCGCGGGCATCCGCTCGCCGTCGGCCGTCAGCCAGCCCGCGTAGACGCCGTCCGCCGGGATCGCCGTGTGCGGCAGGGTCTCGACGTTCGCCGTCGGGTAGCCCAGCTCGCGGCCGCGCTGCGCACCGCGCACCACGACGCCCTCGACCCGGTGCGGCCGTCCGAGGATCTCGGCCGCGCCCTCCATGTCTCCCTCGGCGACCAGTCGGCGCACGAGCGTGGACGAGAAGGCCTCGCCGCCGCCCGCCGTGCCGCGCACGACCAGGTCGATGACCTCGACCTCGTAGTCGTAGGTGGCGCCCAGCTCCGCGAGGAAGGCGACGTTCCCGGCGGCCCGGTGGCCGAAGCGGAAGTTCGGGCCCTCGATGACGGTGCGCGCGTGCAGCTTGTCGACCAGGACCTTCACGATGAAGTCGGCCGGGGAGAGCTGCGAGAACTCCGCCGTGAACGGCAGGATCAGCAGCGCGTCGACGCCAAGCTCGGCCATCAGTTCGCCGCGCCGGTGGTGCGGGGCCAGCAGCGGCGGGTGGCTGCCGGGGCGCACGACCTCGCTGGGGTGCGGGTCGAAGGTGACGACGACGGACGGGACGCCCAGTTCGCGCGCCCGCTCCACCGTCCGTCCGATGATCAGCTGATGACCCCGGTGCACACCGTCGTACGAGCCGATGGTGACGACGCTGCGTCCCCAGTCCTGGGGGATGTCCTCCAAGCCACGCCAGCGCTGCACTGTGACCGCTCCTCGCCCGAACCCGTGTCGTACCTGTTGAGATTGCAGGTCTAAGACTGCCATGCCGGTGCTCCGGGGCCCGCATCGGCATCTGCCTCAGGTCAGGGGCACGTCAAGGCGCCCTCGAGTCCGGGCGCAGCGTCTCGATCATCCGCCGCGCGCTGGGCCCGAGCAGCGCGGCCGCCTCCGCCGCGTCCCGCGCCAACCAGCGGGCCGCCAGCGCCCCGAAGGCGGGGACGGCGCGCGCCAGCTCGACCGTGCGCCGGTCGAAGACGGCCGCACCGCCCGGTGCGCGCAGCAGCCCGCGCCCGGTGCGCCGCAGCAGCTCCCGGCTCCGCTCGGCGGGCCGCGCGGCCGCGCCGAGCGCCACGGCGCCGAGCAGGGCGTCCAGGACCCGCACGTCGGCCTCCGTGTCGAGGAGCACGTCGACCAGCTCGTCCCGCAGCGCGTACGCGTCGTCCCCGCCCGGCGCCGCGAGCACCTCGGCGAGCGCGGCCCGCACGCCGACGGGCCCGTCCAGCAGGTGCAGCACCAGGGGGCGCAGCACCGGGGCGGCGCAGGGGCCCTGCCCCAGGCGGTGGTGCACGAAGGCGGCCGCGTGCGGGGCGTCCTCGGGGTGCCGGGCGAGGTGGGAACGGACCAGCTCGGCGGCCCGCCGGGCCAGCGCGGGCGTGGTCAGCACGGCCAGCGCCCGCAGCACCTCGCCGTCGGCCCGGTCGGCGAGCGCGTCGAAGACGGCGTCCTGGTCGGGAAGGACGGGCAGCGCGGCCACCAGCTCGGCGGCGGGCAGCCGGGAGCCGCGCGCGCGGAAGCAGGCGAGCGCGTCCGGCAGGTGGCGGGCCCGCTCCTGCGGGTCGCGCAGCAGGATCGCGAGGGCGGCGCCGTGCAGCGAGGCGTCGGCCGGGCGGGCGAGGAGCGCCTGGGCGGCGAAGCGGAGCAGCTCCCGGTCCGCGGGGGTGCGCACGTGCGGGGCGGCCGCCAATCCGTACGTGGCGGCCGCGACCCGGCGTTCCGGGCGCTCGTCGTGGGCCCACCGGTCCACGGCGCGGCTGACGGCGGAGGGTTCCTCCTCGGCGAGTACGGAGAGCAGCTCGTCGGCGCGGGGGTGAGCGGCGGTGACGAGCGCCTCGGTGAGGTCGTCCACCGCGAAGCGGCGGTGCGTGTGCAGCAGGGCCTGGGCGGCGGTGGCGACGGTGGCCCCGGGACGGCCGTGCAGGCGGCGCTCGTCGCCGAACCAGGCACAGAGCAGCGGCTGGACGGAGCGGGCGTCGCGGGCGAGGCGGCGGGCGGCGGCGTCGAGGTAGCGGTCCCCGTCGGGGGTCGCGGGGTCCGGCGGCGGGTCCGCCGGGAGCAGGCGGCGCAGCAGGTCGAGGCGGTCGGCTTCGGGCAAGCGCAGCCGGTTCCAGAACCAGCCGCCGAACTCGCCGGGGCCGGCGCGCGAGACGTGCTCCGCGAGGGCGTGCAGGACGGGGAGTTGGGGCCGGACGTCATGGCGGCGCAGCAGGGCCCCGCGCACGAGCCGCCCCGCCCACCAACCACGGTCCCCGTCGTTCCCGGTGATCCCCTCGTCCCCGCCCTCGGCCAGCAGGTTCAAGGCCTCGACGAGCCGGGTGAGGACGGCGGTCAGGGCCGGGTCGGGCACGAGCAGGAGGGCCTCCAGCACCGGTCCGATCCGGTGGCGCGGGACGGGGAGGCCCAGAGCGGCGTCGGGGTGGTGGACCAGGGTGTCGAGGGCGGTCGGCACGTCGAGGTGGGCGGCCTGGAGCCAATCGGACAGCTCCTCGTGGGCGAGCCGGTAGCCGCCGGGGCCGGCGGGCACGAGCAGCCCCTCGGCGAGCACCGCCGAGGCCCAGCCCGTGCGCCAGGGGAAGAGCTCCTCGAAGGAGGCCCGGTCCAACTGCCCCTGCCCGGGCCCCAGGCACCGCCGCGCCGCCTCGTGCACGCGTCCGCCGACGCGGGCCGCCAGCCGCCGGATCCCGGGCCCGTGCACCCCGGCCCCGGCCCCTCCCCCGGGCCTGCGCGCGGCCCCGGGGTCCGGCTCCGGATCCGGTCCGGGATCCGTGGCCGCGCCTTCGCGGGGCGCCTCCGGGGCGGGCGGCAGCCACCACCCGGGGGCGTCGTGCGCCGCGCCCCCCGGGTCCGTCGGGAGCGCGGCGCCATCGGCTCCGGGGCCGGACGACCCGGCGGGCTCCGGTGCGGGCTCCGGCGCGGGGCCCGCGGTCAGCGGGGAGGCCGATACGCGGACCGCGACGCGCAGGCACATCAGGTCCAGGTGGGCCGCGAAGATCTCGTTCCGGGAGGGTCGGCCCGAGGTGACGCCGGCCGCGCGGACGTCCGACAGCAGCCGCAGCGCCAGCGGGTGGCGGGCGGCCAGCGGGTGGACGCCGTCGTCCGGGACCCCGTAGCGGGACCGGGCCAGCGCCGCCTCGTCCGGGGTCAGGTCGCCGAGCCGCAGCGCCGGCGGGAGGCGGCGGGCCGGGCGGCCGGGGGTGTGCAGGGCCTCGGGCGGATAGAGCGCGCCGGCCCGCTCCCAGTGTTCCGGCCGCCCCGCCACGATCAGCCGCGCGCCGGTCCGACTCAGCCAGGCCGCCGTGCCCGCGGTCCACTCCGCCAGCCGGTGGGCCAGGTGCGGCGGCATCTCCTCCGGCGCGTCCAGCAGGACCAGCAGCGGCCGCCGGGCGCGCACGGACAGGGCCGCCACCCGCTGCGCGAGCTCCGGATCGACGGTCGGGATCCGGGGCGCGGCCACGATGCGGGCCGCTTCGGACAGCGCGCGCCCCACCGCTTCGCCCACGGAGCCGTCGGTGGCCAGCAGGTCCGCGCCGCGCAGCCACACCGTCGGGGCGGGTTCACAGCCGCGGGCCCGGCGGGCGGCCAGGGCGGCCAGCTCCGTGGTGCGGCCCGCGCCCGGCTCGCCGACCAGGCCCAGCACCGACCGCCCGGAGGCGAGGAAGTCCTCGAACTCCCGGACGGTGCCCGCCCGTTCCACCGCCTCCACGGCGGGCGCAGGGGCCGCGGGTCCCACCGTCATCCCGGTCAGCTGGAGGGCCCCGGCGAGGTTCAGGTCGTTCCCGTAGCCGGGGACGGTCGCGGCGTTGCGGGCCAGGAGTTCGGCGAGGGGGCCCCGCGGGTCGGCCGCGGCCGCCGCGTGCAGGGGGACCACGAAGGTTCCGGAGCGCTGGTCCGCTTGGAGTGCGGTGCTCACCACCGCGAGCACCGAGCCGGTCTCGGCGTCCAGCACGGGACCTCCGCAGACCTCCCCGCCCAGTCTGAGGGCGTCCCGGCCGTCGGTGCCGATGGCCAGTTCCACCGCCGCGGCGACGGGCCACGGCCCGCCGTCCCCCGTCCGGTCCGCGACCGCCCGGTAGGTGACCTGCGCGCCCCCGAGCACCCGCGCCTGCCGCCAGCCCCGCGCGGCCAGCCGGACGTACGCCCCCGGCTCCACCGCCTCCCGCGCGGCCACCGGCAGCGGCCGCACCCCGAGTCCGTCGGTCCGTACGAGCGCCAGCGCGGTCCCCGGCAGCAGGGTCACCTGGTCCGCAGCGGCGAGCCGGCCGCGTTCCCCGGCCCCGCGCAGCAGGACCCGGTCGAGGCCCTCCACCGCTTCGTGGGCGGTCAGGACCGTCCCGCGGTCATCGGCGACGAAGCCGCTCCCCCGCGGATGCCCGGCCGGGTCGAAGATCCCGACCAGTCCCACCTCGCGCGCCGGATCGGCCGCGCCGGATCCGACACCCTCGGCGCCCTCGGCGGCACCTTCCCCGCCCGAACCGGCCGAACCGGCCGTACCGCCCGTACTGCCTGTCCCGCTCGTACCGCCCGTGAACGCCATCGCCGCACCCGCTCCCCGCCACGCCCGTGCTCACGACGGTAGGTCGGTGAAGATCAGCGCGAAAAGCACGCGTCGCGAAAGCGCCCCCCTTCGCTCCCTCCATTCACTCCGAGCGCCTGCTCGGACGGGTGAATAAGGGGGTCCGGGTGGATAGAGACCTACCCGAGGGGGGTCGTGGAGCGGTGAGCGGCGGTCTTCGAGCGCTCACCGCTCCACGTCGAACGACGTCGTGCGGCCGCCGGGCACGACCCGGCGGCCGGCGCGTCAGACGAAGACCGCCAGGGACTTCGCCTTGCCGCCCTTGTTCTCGACCAGCCCGAGGAGCGTGCCCTGCGGCCCGTAGACCGCGACGGTCCGGCCCACCGGGTACTCCTCCGGCATCTCCAGCCGCACGCCGTTGCCGAGCAGTGCGGCGCGCCGGGCGTCGAGGTCCCAGCGCGGGAACGCCGCTGCCGCCGCCTCGGCGATCGGCATGACGGTGAGCTCCTCCTGGTGCTGGTCCAGGGTGCGCGCCATGTCCAGCTTGTACGGGCCCACCCGGGTGCGCCGGAGCGCCGTGAGGTGGCCGCCGACGCCGAGGTCGGCGCCCAGGTCGCGCGCGAGGGCGCGGATGTACGTACCGCTGGAGCAGACGACGGAGACGACGAGGTCGACGACCTTGGTGCCGTCCTCGGCCTCGGCCTCGCGCATGTCGTAGACCTGGAACGAGGAGATGGTGACCGGGCGGGCCGGGATCTCGAAGTCCTCGCCGTCACGGGCGCGCTTGTAGGACCGTACGCCGTTGATCTTGATGGCGCTGACCTTCGACGGGACCTGCATGATCTCGCCGGACAGCTTGGCGATGCCCTCGTCCACGGCCTCGCGGGTCACCCCGGAGGCGTCCGCGGAGGAGGTGAGGTCGCCTTCGGCGTCGTCGGTCAGGGTGTTCTGCCCGAGGCGGATCGTACCGAGGTACTCCTTCTCGGTCAGGGCGAGGTGGCCGAGCAGCTTGGTGGCCTTCTCCACGCCGAGGACGAGGACGCCCGTGGCCATCGGGTCGAGCGTGCCGGCGTGGCCGACGCGGCGGGTCCTGGCGATCCCGCGCATCTTGGCGACCACGTCGTGCGAAGTGAAGCCGGACGGCTTGTCCACGATGACAAGGCCGTCCGGCGGGGGCGTGCGGTCAGTGCTCATTCCGCGGCTGCGTCCTCGTCCTCGCCCGGCTTCTTGTACGGGTCGGCCTCGCCCGCGAACGTGGCGCCCGAGGACGCCTCGCGCACCTGGGCGTCGGAGGCGCGGACCTTGTCGAGGAGGTCCTCGATGGTCTTGGCGTTCTCCGGGAGGGCGTCCGCCACGAAGGTCAGCGTGGGGGTGAACTTGGTGCCGGCCGCCTGGCCGACCGCCGAGCGCAGGACGCCCTTGGCGCTCTCCAGCCCGGCTGCCGCGCTGGCACGGTCCTCGTCGTCGCCGTACACCGTGTAGAAGACCGTGGCCTCCCGCAGGTCACCGGTGACCCGGGTGTCCGTGATCGTCACGTGCGTACCGAGACGCGGGTCCTTGACCCCACGCTGGAGCTTCTGGGCGACCACCTCCCGGATGAGGTCTGCCAGCTTCTTCGCGCGCGCGTTGTCGGCCACTGGTCCGTCTCCTTCTTTTCTTGCAGTCAGTCGTCATCACCGTGGATCCGCCGTCGTACCGACAGCAGCTCCACTTCCGGACGTGCCGCGACCAGCCGCTCACAGCGGTCCAGTACGTCCGACAAAAAGCTCGTGTCCCCGGTCACCAGAGCGACCCCTATCTCGGCCCTGCGGTGCAGGTCCTGATCGCCCACCTCGGCCGCGCTCACAGAGAACTTGCGCTGGAGCTCGGCGACGATGGGCCGGACGACGGAGCGTTTCTCCTTCAACGAATGAACATCGCCGAGGAGCAAATCGAAGGACAGAGTCCCCACGTACATGCGGCTTCCGGATGTCCCGCCGGTTCGGGTTAGGTGACCTGCCGGGCCATCGCCCGACAGGGACACCAGAACCGTACACGCAACGGCCGGGGCCGATCGACGGATATTCCGCCGACCGGCCCCGGGGTTACGACACGGTACGAACCGAGAGGGTGCGAACCGCCGCGTGCTTACGCGCGCGGCTTCTCGCGCATCTCGTACGTCGCGATGACGTCGTCGATCTTGATGTCGTTGTAGCTACCGAGGTTGATACCGCCCTCGAAGCCTTCACGGATCTCGGTGACGTCGTCCTTGAAGCGGCGCAGACCGGAGATGGTGAGGCTCTCGGCGATGACCTTGCCATCGCGCAGGAGCCGCGCCTTGGTGTTGCGCTTGACCTCGCCGGAGCGGATGAGAACACCCGCGATGTTGCCCAGCTTGGACGAGCGGAAGACCTCGCGGACCTCCGCCGTACCGAGCTCGACCTCTTCGTACTCCGGCTTGAGGAGACCCTTCAGGGCCGCCTCGATCTCCTCGATGGCCTGGTAGATCACCGAGTAGTAGCGGACGTCGACGCCCTCGCGGTCCGCCATCTGCGCGGCGCGACCGACCGCACGGACGTTGTAACCGATGACGATGGCGTCGGAGCCCATCGCCAGCGAGATGTCCGACTCGGTGACCGCACCCACACCACGGTGCAGGACGCGGATGTCGACCTCTTCGCCGACGTCCAGCTGGAGCAGCGAGGACTCGAGGGCCTCGACCGCACCGGAGGAGTCACCCTTGATGATGAGGTTGAGCTCCTGGACGAGACCGGCCTTGAGGACCGAGTCGAGGTCTTCCAGGGACACCCGGCGGACGCGCTTGGCGAAGTTGGCGTTGCGCTCACGCGCAGCACGCTTCTCGGCGATCTGACGGGCGGTGCGGTCCTCGTCGACGACGAGGAAGTTGTCGCCGGCGCCGGGGACGTTGGTGAGACCCAGGACCAGGACGGGGGTCGCGGGACCCGCTTCCTCGATGTTGTTGCCCTTGTCGTCGAGCATGGCGCGCACGCGGCCGTAGGCGTCGCCCACGACCATCGTGTCGCCGACGCGGAGGGTACCGCGCTGGACGAGGACGGTGGCGACGGCACCGCGGCCACGGTCGAGGTGGGACTCGATCGCAATACCCTGAGCGTCCTGCTCCGGGTTGGCGCGCAGGTCGAGCGAGGCGTCGGCGGTGAGGACGACGGCCTCCAGCAGGGAGTCGATGTGCAGACCCTGCTTGGCGGAGATGTCGACGAACATCGTGTCGCCGCCGTACTCCTCGGCGACCAGACCGAACTCGGTGAGCTGACCGCGCACCTTGACCGGGTCGGCACCCTCGACGTCGATCTTGTTGACCGCGACGACGATCGGGACGCCGGCGGCCTTGGCGTGGTTGAGCGCCTCGATCGTCTGCGGCATGACGCCGTCGTTGGCCGCGACCACGAGGATCGCGATGTCGGTCGACTTGGCACCACGGGCACGCATGGCGGTGAACGCCTCGTGACCGGGGGTGTCGATGAAGGTGATCTTGCGGTCTTCACCGTTGACCTCGGTGCCCACCTGGTAGGCGCCGATGCCCTGCGTGATGCCGCCGGCCTCGCCCGCGACGACGTTCGTCTTGCGGATGGCGTCGAGCAGTCGGGTCTTACCGTGGTCGACGTGACCCATGACGGTCACGACCGGCGGACGCGGCATGAGGTATTCCTCGCCGCCCTCGTCCTCGCCGAACTCGATGTCGAAGCCCTCGAGCAGCTCGCGGTCTTCTTCCTCGGGGCTGACGATCTGAACGACGTAGTTCATCTCGCCGGCCAGCATTTCGAGGGTCTCGTCGGAGACGGACTGCGTCGCCGTGACCATCTCGCCGAGGTTCATCATCACGGCGACGAGCGACGCCGGGTTGGCGTTGATCTTCTCCGCGAAGTCGGTGAGGGACGCACCGCGCGACAGGCGAACGGTCTCGCCGTGACCGCGCGGCAGCATGACGCCGCCGACCGACGGGGCCTGCATGGCCTCGTACTCCTGGCGCCTCTGACGCTTCGACTTGCGACCACGACGGGCGGGCCCGCCGGGACGACCGAAGGCACCCTGCGTGCCGCCACGGCCACCGGGGCCGCCGGGACGACCGGCGAAGCCGGGACGGCCACCGCCACCCGCACCGGGACCGCCGCCGAAGCCGCCGCCACCACCGGGACGGGGGCCGCCGAAGCCGCCGCCACCACCGGGACGCGAGCCGGGACCGGCCGGACGGCCGGCGAAGCCGCCGCCACCGGCGGGACGACCGGCACCACCGGTGCCGGGACCGCGACCGCCCGCACCGGGACCGCGACCGGCGCCGCCGGGGCCGCCACCGGGACGGGGACCGGCAGCGGGACGCTGCGGCATCATGCCGGGGTTCGGACGGTTACCACTGGGGGCACCACCCGGACGCGGAGCGCCGCCCTGCGGGCGGGGCATGCCGCCCGGGGTCGGACGAGCGCCGCCGGGACCCTGCGGACGCGGAGCACCGCCGGGACCACCCTGCGGACGCGGAGCACCCTGACCACCGGCGCCGGGGGCACCGGGACGCGGAGCACCCTGCGGGCGGGGAGCCTGCGGGCGCGCCATGCCGGTGGAGCCACCGGAGGTGAAGGGGTTGTTGCCGGGGCGGGGACCCGCGGGACGGGCACCACCCGGACGGGGGGCCTGACCACCGGCGGCGGGGCGCTGGCCCTGGGCCGGACGCTCCTGACCGGCCGGACGCGGGGCGCCGGGACGGGCACCGGACTGACCCGGGGCGGCGGCCGGACGCTGCTGCGCGGGACGCGGGCCGGGGGTCGCACCGGCGGGACGCTCGGCGCGCTGCGGGGCAGCGGGGGCCGACGGCGGCGCGGTGAACTCGGTCGCGACCGGAGCCGGCGCCTGGGCGGCGGGCTTCGGGGCGGCCGGTGCCTTCGGACCGGGACGCGGGCCGGAAGCGGCCGGAGTCACCGGGGCGGGGGCGCTGGGCGCGGCTGCGGCCGGAGCCTCGGCGACGACCGGCTTGGGGGCCGGGGCGCCGGGCTTGGGGGCCGCGGGACGTGCAACGGGACCCGGGGTGGGAGCCCCGGGCTTGGCAGGCGCGGCCTTGCGGGGCGCGCCGGGCTTCGCAGCGGACTTGCCGGCGTTGCCGCCGGGGCCCTGCAGTGCGTCAGTCAACTTGCGTACGACCGGCGCCTCGATGGTCGAGGACGCCGAACGCACAAACTCACCGAGTTCTTGGAGCTTGGCCATGACGACCTTGCTCTCCACTCCGAACTCCTTGGCGAGTTCGTATACCCGGACCTTAGCCACTTCGCTCCTTTTAGGTCCGGGTTACGCCGGACCGTCGCTACTTCATGGGCGTACTCATCGCGTACTCATCGAGTGCTCATCGCAATCTCGACCTACTTCCAACTCGCGAGGTACCTGACCGCACGGAGGTATCCGTGCCGTACTGCTTCGTTCTTGCGCTGTGCCTCTAGGGCCCTTCTACGGCCTTGCGCAGCTCCGCCGTGTCGAACGGTCCCGAGGACTTGAAGGCCCTGGAGAACGCTCGTCGGCGTACCGCCTGGTCGAGGCAGACCACAGCGGGGTGCACATATGCACCCCGGCCGGGCAGCGTACCGCGAGGATCGGGGACGCATGCGTCCCCTGCCACCACGATGCGCAGCAGGTCGTTCTTGGCCGCTCGCTCCCGGCACCCCACACAGGTGCGTTCAGGGCATGCGCCGGCATGCGTCCGGCCAGACACGCTTAAGTCTACCTCCCCGCACCGACCTCACCCCTACGGGCGAAAAATCGAACGGACGTCGTCGTGTAATCACCTGTCTACCGGCCGAGAACCTCCGGCCGGTAGCGGTTTATTCCCGGTCGCTGTCCTGGTGGACTAGCGGACCGGACGGTCCGACCGCTGATCGCGGTCGTTTCCGGCACCCTCTTCGGAGCCCTGCTCCGTGTCGGGGCGGATGTCGATGCGCCAGCCGGTGAGCCGCGCGGCGAGGCGGGCGTTCTGGCCCTCCTTGCCGATGGCCAGCGACAGCTGGTAGTCGGGCACGGTCACCCGGGCGGAACGCGTGTCCCAGTCCACGACCTCGACCTCGCTCACCCGGGCGGGTGACAGCGCGTTGGCGACCATCTCCGCCGGGTCGTCCGACCAGTCGACGATGTCGATCTTCTCGCCGTGCAGCTCGGCCATCACGTTGCGCACGCGGCTGCCCATCGGGCCGATGCAGGCGCCCTTCGGGTTCAGGCCCGAACGGGTGGACCGCACGGCGATCTTGGTGCGGTGACCGGCCTCACGGGCGATCGCGCAGATCTCGACGCTGCCGTCGGCGATCTCCGGGACCTCCAGGGCGAAGAGCTTCTTCACCAGGTTGGGGTGGGTGCGCGAGAGGGTCACGGAGGGGCCGCGGACGCCCTTGGCCACCCGGACGACGTACGTGCGAAGACGCAGGCCGTGGGTGTACTCCTCGCCCGGCACCTGCTCCTGCACCGGCAGGATGGCTTCCAGCTTGCCGATGTCGACCAGGACGTTCTTGGGGTCCTTGCCCTGCTGGACGACGCCGGTGATGACGTCGCCCTCACGGCCGAGGAACTCGCCGAAGGTCTGGTCGTCCTGCGCGTCGCGCAGACGCTGCAGGATCACCTGCTTGGCGGTGGTGGCGGCGATCCGGCCGAAGTCCGACGGCGTGTCGTCGAACTCCTTGGGCTCCTGGCCCTCCTCCAGATCCCGCGGGTCCTCCTTCGCCCACACGACCACGTGACCGTTGGTGCGGTCCAGCACGACGCGTGCGCGGCGGAAGCTCCCCTCGGTGCGGTGGTAGGCGATGAGGAGAGCGGACTCGATCGCCTCGACCAGCAGGTCGAAGGAGATCTCCTTCTCCCGGACCAGACCCCGCAGGGCACTCATGTCGATGTCCACGACTACGCCTCCTCTTCCTTCTTGTCCTTGCGGTTGAACTCGATTTCGACACGCGCCTTGACGATGTCGGCGAACGCGATGCGGCGGGCGGTCGCCTTGCGGCCCTTCACGCCCGGCACTTCGAGGTCCATGCCCTCGTCGTCGACGTCGAGGATGCGGGCGACGAGTTCGCCGGCTCCCTTGTCGTCCTCGCCGGCGAGCTGGAACTTGGCGAGGCGGCCGATGGCGCGCACGTAGTGGCGGTGCTCGGTCAGCGGGCGGTCGGCGCCGGGGGAACTCACTTCGAGGACGTACTCGTCCTCGCCCATGACGTCGCTCGCGTCGAGCGCCTCGGAGACCACCCGGCTCAGCTCGGCACAGGTGTCCAGTTCCACGCCCTCGTCGGAATCCACGATGATGCGCAGCATGCGGCGCTTGCCCGCCTTGGAGATCTCGATGTCCTCGAGGTCCAGGTCCTGGGCGGCGACGAGCGGCTCCAGCAATGCGCGCAGCCTGTCGCTCTGGGTGGTGCTCATCCGGGTGACTCCTCGGCCGCGTGTGCTGTTGTGGTTCCATCGCGTGTGTCGCGTGTCAGGTCCACAGGGTATCCGGTCGCGGGGGGTGTTGCCGTCCGCCCTGTGGACGGGGCCGCGGGTACCGTGATCATTGCCTGTCCCCCGCCCTGCCCGCCGTGACCACCGAGGACGTCGCCGTGCCCTGGACCATGCCTTCGCGAAGGAGCCTGCTGGCCGGAGCCGCGGGCGCGGCCTCGACCGCGCTGCTCACCGGCTGTTCGGGTGGCGCCGGCGCCACCGAGGGGGCCGCCGAGGCTCCACCCGAACGGCCGGTGCGGGAGGGGGCCGTGCGGGACAGCGAGGCGCTGCTGGAACGTTACGACGCCACCATCGCCGCGCATCCGTCGCTGGCCGCGCGCCTGGCGCCGCTGCGCGCCGCGGTGGCCGCGCACGTGGGGGCGCTGGCTCCCGACGACGGCCGGGGCAAGCCGTCCCCGTCGCGCTCCGGGTCGCCCTCCGCGGCCGCCCCGACCGCGCCGGGTCCGGGGACGGGAGCGGCCGGGAACCCGCCCGTGAAGGCCCCGGGCAAGAGCGCGGAACCGGTGCCCGGGCAGCCCGCGGAGGCGCTCACCGCGCTCGCGACCGCCGAGCGGGACCTGTCCGAGGCCCGCACGATCGCCCTGGCCGGGGCGTCCGGCGAGCTGGCCCGGCTGCTCGCGTCGGTGGCCGCCTGCGGCGCCGTGCACACCTACCTGCTCAGCTCGAACCCCGGAGGCAAGGCGTGACGAGGCCCGTGAGACGAGCGTCGGGCGCTCCCGAACCCACCCGTGGCGGCGGCCGCTCCCTGAACGCCGCGCAGGCCGCGCTGGCCGCCGAGCACGCGGCGGCGTACGGCTACGGGGTGATCGGCGCCCGGGTCGCTCCGGAGCGCGCGAACGAGGCCCGGGACGCGTACGGGGGCCACGTGGCCCGCCGGGACGCGCTCGCCCGCACCGTGCGCGACCTGGGCGGAGCCCCGCAGCCCGCGGAGGCGGCGTACACGCTGCCGTTCCCCGTGCGCACCCCGGGCGACGCGGAGCGGCTCGCCGCCGACATCGAGGAGCGGGTGGCGGGCGCGTACTCCGATCTGGTGCGCGCGGCCGACGGCCCGCTGCGCCGCGAGGCGGCCGACGCGCTGAGCGCGGCGGCGGTCCGCGCGGCGCGCTGGCGCGGCGGCGGCGTAGCCTTCCCTGGGCTCGCGGAACGCGCGGAACCCGCCCGCAACAGCTGAAAGGGACCCCGCACGCATGGCTTTCGAACCGCCGGAGCGGCTTGTACGGGCGCTCGGCGAGACGCCGGGATCGTCGCAGACCACGGAGTGGCTGGGGCGGTTGCCCGAGCTGGCCGGGAAGGCTCTGGACCGGCGTGGTGTGCAGGCCCAGCGGGTGCAGGCACCGGGCGGGCGCAGCAGTCTGGTCATCCTGGTCCGGTACGCCGACGGCACCCCGGCCGCGCTGAAGATCGCGCCGCCGCGGGCCCGGCCCGACCGGGAGCGGGCCGCGCTGGAGCACTGGGCCGGTTTCGGCGCCGTACGGCTCCTCGCCGCGCCGGACGGGGCGGACGAGGACGGCGCGCTGCTCCTGGAGCGGCTCCAGCCGGAGGTCTCGCTGCGCTCGCTGCCGGAGGCGAAGGCGCTGCTGGAGGCGGCCGGGACGATCCGGCGGCTGTGGGTGCCGCCCGCGGCGGACCACCCCTTCGAGACGGTGGCGGAGCGTACGGGGCACCAGTGCGCGGCCTTCGCCACGGCGCCCGCGCAGGCGGCCCCGCTGGTCGCGGCGGCGCTCGCGGCGCGCGAGGAACTGATCGCGGGGGCGGGCGAACCGGTGCTGCTGCACGGCAACTTCCGCCAGGGCAAGGTGCTGGCGGGCGAGCGGGCGCCGTGGCTGACGGTCGGCCCGGAGCCGCTGGTCGGCGACCGGGAGTACGACCTCGCCCGGCTGTGCCGGGACCGGTTGGAGGACCAGGTCGCCACCTCGGCGGGGGCGGCCGGCGCGCGGCGCCGGGTGAACCGGCTGGCGGACTCGCTGGAGGTGGACCGGGACCGGCTGCGCGGCTGGACCCTCTTCCGGGCGGTGGAGTCCGGGGTCCGGGCGCTGGCGGCGGGGCGCCACCGGGACGGCGAGCTGCTGTTGGAGTTCGCGGGCTGGCTCTAGGACCCGGTTGTCGGGCCCTGCCGCGGGCATACCGTAGGTAGGTGTGTCAGTCCGGCAGGAGGCCGTCATGGTCGAAGAACTGCTGACGGCGGGAATCGCCGCGGGAACCGGTGTCGCGGTCCTCCTGGGCGCCGCCTCCCGGGTGGTCAAGCAGTACGAACGCGGGGTGGTCTTCCGCTTCGGCCGGCTGCGGGAGGGGATCCGCGGGCCGGGGTTCACGCTGGTCGTCCCGGGGATGGACCGGCTGCGGAAGGTCAACATGCAGATCGTGACCATGCCGATCCCGGCCCAGGAGGGCATCACGCGGGACAACGTCACGGTCCGGGTGGACGCGGTCGTCTACTTCAAGGTGGTCGACGCGGCGAGCGCGATCATCGAGGTGGAGGACTACCGCTTCGCGGTCTCGCAGATGGCGCAGACCTCGCTGCGGTCCATCATCGGCAAGTCGGACCTCGACGACCTGCTGTCCAACCGGGAGCAGCTGAACCAGGGCCTGGAGCTGATGATCGACAGTCCGGCGATCGGGTGGGGCGTGCAGATCGACCGGGTCGAGATCAAGGACGTGTCGCTGCCGGAGACGATGAAGCGGTCGATGGCCCGGCAGGCGGAGGCGGACCGCGAGCGGCGGGCCCGGGTGATCAACGCGGACGCGGAGCTGCAGGCTTCGAAGAAGCTGGCCGAGGCGGCCGAGGTGATGTCGGAGCAGCCGGCCGCGCTGCAGTTGCGGTTGCTGCAGACGGTGGTGGCCGTGGCCGCGGAGAAGAACTCCACCCTGGTCCTCCCGTTCCCGGTGGAACTCCTCCGCTTCCTGGAACGCGCCACTGCGCCCCCACCCCCTGCCCCCGGCATCGCCTCAACCGCCGGCGAGGCTGAACCGGCTCCCCCCAAGCCGGCCCCCGCTCAGCCGGCACGGCCGGAGGGCCTCTAACCGGGCCGACCCCCGAATCCAGCCCCCAGGGCTGAACGCACTCCGACCGGGCCGGGCCCACATCAGGCGGCGAGGCTGGACGGGCTCCGACGGGGCCGAGCCCACATCAGCCCCCAGGGCTGAACGGACTCCGACCGGGCCCGGCCCACATCAGCCCCGCCGGCGTTTGAGGCGCCGCCGGAGGCGAAACGGCGCCAGGGGCGGCACAGGACGCCGGGCACCCGCCGGCAGCGGAGCCTCCGGCGGCGCCTCAAACGCCGGCGAGGCTGGAATGGCTCCGACCAGGCCGGCCCCACATCAGACCGCGAGGCTGGAATGGCCCCGCCCAGGCCGGCCCCAGATCAGACCGCGAGGCTGGAATGGCTCCGACCGGGCCGGCCCCACATCAGACGGCGGGGCTGGGCCGAATCAGCCCCGCCGGCGATTGAGGCGCCGCCGGAGGCGGGGCGGCGCCGGCAGGGGCGGGCCGGGGTGTCAGAGGAGGCGGGACAGGGCCTCGGTCAGGGGGAGTTCCTCGCGGGCGCCGGTGGCTCGGTTCTGGAGCTCGACCACCTCGTCGGCGGACCGGCGACCGGCGACCAGGATCCACGGCACGCCCATCAGCTCGGCATCCGTCAGCTTCACCCCGGGCGAGAGCCCCGGCCGGTCGTCCAGCAGGACCCGCCGCCCGGCCCCGGCGAGCGCCTCGGCCGCCCGCTCGGCCAGCGCGAGCGGCACCGCCTTGCCCGCCGCCACCACGTGGACATCGGCGGGGGCGACCGCCGCGGGCCAGCACAGCCCGCGGTCGTCGGCGCTCTGTTCCGCCAGGGCCGCGACCGCGCGCGAGACCCCGATGCCGTAGGAACCCATGGTGACCCGGACCGGCTTGCCCTCCTTGCCGAGGACGTCGAGCCCGAAGGCGTCCGCGTACTTGCGGCCGAGCTGGAAGATGTGCCCGATCTCGATGGCCCGGTCCAGCCGGAGCCCCGCACCGCAGGAGGGACAGGGATCGCCGGGCTCGACGACGACCACGTCGAGGTACTGGTCGACCTCGAAGTCCCGCCCGCAGACCACGTTGCGCGCGTGGGTGTCGACGCGGTTGGCGCCGGTGACCCACGAAGTGCCGGGCGCCACGCGGGGGTCGGCCAGGTAGCGGACCTTCTCCAGGCCCTGCGGGCCGACGTAGCCGCGGACCAGGTCGGGGCGACCGGTGAAGTCCTCGGCCGTCACCAACTCGACCACGGCCGGGGCCAGATGCTCGCCGAGCTTGCCCAGGTCCACCTCGCGGTCCCCCGGCACGCCGACGGCCACGATCTCGCCGTCCACCTTGACCAGCAGGTTCTTCAGCGTGGCCGAGGCCGGTACGCCCAGGTGCGCGGCCAGCGATTCGATGGTGGGGGTGTCGGGGGTCGCGATGTCCTCGACCGGCCCGTGTTCCCCGGCGACCGGCTTCAGGGCGAAGGTGACGGCCTCGGTGTTCGCCGCGTAGTCGCAGGAGGGGCAGTCGACGAAGGTGTCCTCGCCGGCGCCGGCGGGGGCCAGGAACTCCTCGGAGGCGGAGCCGCCCATCGCGCCCGAGACGGCCGAGACGATGCGGTGGTCCAGCCCGAGCCGGGTGAAGATCCGCTGGTAGGCGGCGCGGTGGAGCGCGTAGGACTCGGCGAGGCCCTCGTCGCTGACGTCGAAGGAGTAGGAGTCCTTCATCTGGAACTCGCGGCCGCGCAGCACGCCCGAGCGGGGCCGGGCCTCGTCGCGGTACTTGGTCTGGATCTGATAAAGCATCACCGGCAGGTCCTTGTAGGACGTGCACTGGTCCTTCACCAGGAGGGTGAAGATCTCCTCGTGGGTGGGGCCGAGCAGGTAGTCGGCGCCCTTGCGGTCCTTGAGGCGGAAGAGCAGGTCGCCGTACTCCGACCAGCGCCCGCTGACCTCGTACGGCTCGCGCGGCAACAGCGCGGGCAGCAGCACCTCCTGGGCGCCGATGGCGTCCATCTCCTCGCGGACGATGCGCGAGACGTTCTCCAGGACCCGCTTGCCCAGGGGCAGCCAGCTCCACACTCCGGCCGAGCTGCGGCGCACGTAGCCCGCGCGGACGAGGAGCTTGTGGCTGAGGGTCTCCGCGTCGGCGGGGTCCTCGCGGAGGGTCTTGGCCATCAGTCGGGACATGCGCTGCACGTGTTGCGTTGACATGCCGCGAGGCTACCGGGGCCTGCGGCACCCCCGTGAATCCATTACGGATCCGGTCAGGGGCGGCGCAGGGGCAGGGGGGCGCCCATCACCGCGTACGGCAGCCGGGCGCTCGGGAAGCGCACCCGGCGGGCGAGGTCGGTGTAGCCGAGCTTCCGGTAGAGCGCGCGGGCCGGGCTGTCGGCGTCGATCGCGGAGAGGATCGAGCGCGGCTCGGCGGCGGTGTCGGTGATCCGGGTGATCAGGGCGCGGCCGGCGCCCCGGCCCTGGAAGGCGGGGTGGACGTGGAGTTCGGTGATGACGAAGGAGCCGTCGAGCCACCCGTCGTGGCCGCCCGCGCGCAGGTGCGGCTCGACGACCGTGGACCACCAGTGCGCACGGTCGTTGGGCATCCCGTAGACGAAGCCGACCAGGGCGCCGCCGTCCTCGAAGGCACCGAGCGCGCGGGCTCCGGGGGAGGTCATGTGGCGCTGCACGATGTAGCGCCGGATGGCGACCTCCTCCTCGCTCAGGCCGAAGGCGACGGCCTGGACCCGCAGGGCCTCGTCCACGCGGGCGGCGAGGTCGAGCGGACCGAGGGTGACGCCGGCGGGGTGGCGGGGGTCGCCCCCGGAGGTAGGCAGCATGCGGCCGACCTTACTTCGCGCCGCCCGCGCCCGGATACGCCTTCGGCACAGGTCGACGGCACGGAACGGCGACACCGGCCGGCGACACCTGCCGGCGGCAGCGACCGCCGGCATACGACGCCGCGCCCGCGGGAGCGGACCGGCGCCGGCCCGGATCAGAACAGGACGCTCATGAACGCGCCGACCTCGCGGAAGCCCACGCGCCGGTACGAGGCCCGGGCGGCGGTGTTGAAGTCGTTCACGTAGAGGCTGACGACGGGGGCCACGTCCCGCAGGGCGTACTCGACCACGGCGGCCATCCCCGTCTCGGAGTGGCCGAGGCCGCGGTGCTCGGGGTCGACCCAGACGCCCTGGATCTGGCAGGCGCGCGCGGTGGCCGCGCCGATCTCCGCCTTGAAGACGACCTTGCCGTTCTCGATCCGGGCGAAGGAGCGGCCCGCCGCGACCAACTCGGCCACCCGGGCCTGGTAGAGCAGGCCGCCGTCGCCGGCGAGCGGGGAGACGCCGACCTCCTCGGTGAACATGGCCACGCAGGCGGGCATGATCACGTCCATCTCCTCCTTGCGGACCCGGCGGACCAGCGGGTCCGCGGCGATCTCGGTGGAGGGCTGCTCGATGGTCATGAGGGGCTGGTGGGAGCGGACGTCCCGGGCGGGGCCCCAGTGCGGCTCCAGCAGCCGCCAGAGCAGTCCGGCGGCCTCGACGGGGCCCACGATGGAGGAGCAGCGGCGGCCGGTGCGCCGGGCGCGGTCGGCGAAGGCCCGTACGGCGTCGGGGGTGGCGCAGGCCGGGACCAGGTTCGCGCCCGCGTAGCACAGGGAGCGCAGTTCGCCGTCGGTGTACCAGCCCCACATCTCGCCGCCGAGGCGCCAGGGGTCGAGACCCGCGACCTGGACCCGGGACGTGACGAAGGCGTTCGCGACGGGCTCGCGGCCGAGCACCGCGAGCGCGGCGTCGAGATCACTGGGTTCCAGGACCCGGGTGGTGGTCTGCGTCAACACTGTAGGGGGCCTCACCGTGCACGTCCGCTGATCTCCGCACTGTACCCGCAGGACTTGTGGGATGCCGCCCGCAGCGGCGCGAAAAGGCCCGGGCCCCGCCCGCGAGCTGCGGGAACGGGGCCTGGGCCGGGACGAGCGGAGGGTGCGGCGGGCGGCCGCGCGGGGCGCGGCGGCGGCCGGCCCGGAGCGGTCTCAGCCCGCGACGGAGATCTGCGGCTCGCCGGAGGTGACGCCGTCCTTCTCCATCTGCTCGGCGATCTTCAGCGCCTCTTCGATGAGGGTCTCGACGATCTTCGATTCGGGCACGGTCTTGATGATCTCGCCCTTGACGAAGATCTGACCCTTGCCGTTGCCGGAGGCGACGCCGAGGTCGGCCTCGCGGGCCTCGCCGGGGCCGTTGACGACGCAGCCCATGACGGCGACGCGCAGCGGCACCTCCATGCCGTCCAGGCCCGCGCTGACCTCTTCGGCGAGCTTGTAGACGTCGACCTGGGCGCGGCCGCAGGAGGGGCAGGAGACGATCTCCAGGCGGCGCTGCTTGAGGTTCAGCGACTCCAGGATCTGGAGGCCGACCTTGATCTCCTCGACGGGCGGGGCCGAGAGGGAGACGCGGATGGTGTCGCCGATGCCCTCGGAGAGCAGGGCGCCGAAGGCGACCGCGGACTTGATGGTGCCCTGGAAGGCGGGGCCGGCCTCGGTGACGCCGAGGTGCAGCGGGTAGTCGCAGGCGGCGGCGAGCTGGCGGTAGGCGTTGACCATGACGACCGGGTCGTTGTGCTTGACCGAGATCTTGATGTCGCCGAAGCCGTGCTCCTCGAAGAGGGAGGCCTCCCACAGCGCGGACTCGACCAGCGCCTCGGGGGTGGCCTTGCCGTACTTCTTCAGCAGCCGCGCGTCGAGGGAGCCCGCGTTGACGCCGATCCGGATCGGGGTGCCGGCGTCGCTGGCGGCGCGCGCGATCTCCTTGACCTTGTCGTCGAACTGCTTGATGTTGCCCGGGTTCACGCGGACCGCGGCGCAGCCCGCGTCGATCGCCGCGAAGACGTACTTGGGCTGGAAGTGGATGTCGGCGATCACCGGGATCTGCGACTTCTTCGCGATGGTCGCGAGGGCGTCGGCGTCGTCCTGGGTCGGGCAGGCCACCCGCACGATCTGGCAGCCCGACGCCGTCAGCTCGGCGATCTGCTGCAGCGTGGCGCCGATGTCGGAGGTCCGGGTCGTGGTCATGGACTGCACCGAGACGGGTGCGTCGCCGCCGACGGCGACCGAGCCGACCTGGATCTTGCGGCTGACCCGGCGGTCGGCAAGCTTGGTCGGCACGGACGGCATTCCGAGAGAGATGGCAGTCATCTGCTGAGCAACCCCAAGGTGTGGATCAAGGTGTGGATCGAGGTGGATCGAGGTCCCGAGATCGGCGGGCTCCAGCGTTCGAGATTACGCCAATCAGCGCGCCCCCCGCGCATCCGAGGGGCCGTACCACCCGAACGTAGGGAGTCGGACACGATTTGTGGCCGACTCCCCCTGGAGTGCGGTACGACAATCGGCCGATCCCGAACCGGGATCAGCTGATCTTGATCGGGTTCACCACGTCCGCCACCATCACCAGCAGCGTGAAGCAGACGAAGACCCCGGCCACCAGGTAGGCGGCGGGCATCAGCTTGGCGACGTCGAAGGGACCCGGGTCGGGGCGCCGGAAGACCCGGGCCACGCCCCGCCGCAGCGACTCCCACAGGGCGCCGGCGATGTGCCCGCCGTCGAGCGGGAGCAGCGGCAGCATGTTGAAGAGGAACAGCGCCAGGTTGAACATCCCGACGAGGTTCAGGTACATCACGAGCTGATCGGTGACCGGGATGTCGAGGTTGGCGATCTCGCCGCCGATGCGGGCCGCGCCGACGATGCCGATCGGGGAGTCCGGCTCGCGCTCGCCGTCGCCGAAGGCCGCGTTCCACAGCGGGGGGATCTTGGACGGGAGCTTGAGCAGGCCGGTGACGCTCTGGTCCACGACGTCGCCCATGTGGGTCACCGACTGGCCGAAGCTGAGCGCCTCGGTCTCGCGCGCGGGGCCGAAGCCGAGGAAGCCGGCCGTGACGAACTGTCCCTTGACGTAGCCGCCCTGGCCGTCGGTCTTGCCGACGGTGTTCTCGATCAGCTTGGCGTTGAGGGTCAGTTCCTTGCCGTCGCGCAGCACGGTGATGGTGGCCGGCCCGACGGTGGCGCGGATCCGGTCCTGGAGCACGGACCAGTCGCTGACCTTCCGCCCGTCGAAGCCGACGATCCGGTCGCCGGCCCGGAGCCCGGCGGCCTTGGCCGGTGCCACCGGGTCACCCGGCTGGCAGGTGGTGCGCTTGTCGCTCTGCTTCAGGACGCAGTCCGAGACGGAGGCGACCTTGGTCGTCTGCTGGGTGACGCCGAAGGTCATCCAGACGCCGAAGAAGACCGCGAGGGCGAGCACCAGGTTCATGAAGGGGCCCGCGAACATCACGATGACGCGCTTCCAGGGCTTGCGCGTGTAGAAGAGCCGCTTCTCGTCGCCGGGTTCGAGTTCCTCGTACGCCGCCGAGCGCGCGTCCTCGATCATCGACCGGAAGGGCGAGGTCGAGCGGGCGGTGACCTTGCCGTCCTCGCCGGGCGGGAACATCCCGATCATGCGGATGTAGCCGCCCATCGGGATGGCCTTGAGGCCGTACTCCGTGTCGCCCTTCTTCCGCGACCAGATGGTCCGGCCGAAGCCGACCATGTACTGGGGCACGCGGATGCCGAACATCTTGGCCGTCGACAGGTGGCCCAGCTCGTGCCAGGCGATCGAGATCAGCAGCCCGATCACGAAGATGAGCATGCCGATCACGGTCATCACAATCGTCATGCGCGCGCCTCCACTGCGGCCTGTGCCGCGGTCTCCCGGGCCCGGGCCCGTGCCCAGGCTTCCGCTTCCAGGACGTCCTGGACGGTCAGCGAGGTTCCCGAGCTCGGGGTTCCGTGCTCGTCGACCACCGCTGCGACGGTATCCATGATTGCTGTGAACGGCAGCCGCCCGGCCAGGAAGGCCTCCACGCATTCCTCGTTCGCCGCATTGAAGACGGCGGGGGCGGTGCCGCCGAGGGTGCCGACGTGCCGGGCCAGGCCCACGGACGGGAAGGCCTCGGTGTCGAGCGGGAAGAACTCCCAGGTGGACGCCTTGGTCCAGTCGAAGGCGGGGGCCGCGTCGGGGACCCGCTGGGGCCAGCCGAGGCCGATGGCGATGGGTCCGCGCATGTCGGGCGGGGTGGCCTGGGCGAGGGTGGAGCCGTCGGTGAACTCGACCATCGAGTGCACGTAGGACTGCGGGTGGACCACGACCTCGATGCGGTCGAAGGGGATGTCGTAGAGCAGGTGCGCCTCGATGACCTCCAGCCCCTTGTTGACCAGGGTCGCGGAGTTCACCGTGATGACGGGGCCCATGGCCCAGGTGGGGTGCGCGAGGGCGTCCTCGACCCGTACCTCGGCCAGCTCGGCGCGGGTGCGGCCGCGGAAGGGGCCGCCGGAGGCGGTGACGACCAGCTTGCGCACGTCGGCGCGGGTGCCGGCCGCGAGGGCCTGGAAGAGCGCCGCGTGCTCGGAGTCCACCGGGATGATCTGGCCGGGCTTCGCCAGCTCCTTGACCAGCGGGCCGCCGACGATCAGCGACTCCTTGTTGGCGAGCGCGAGGGTGCGGCCGGCGCGGAGCGCGGCGAGGGTGGGCGCGAGGCCGATGGAACCGGTGATGCCGTTGAGGACGGTGTGGCAGTCGGACGCGGCGAGTTCGGCCGCGGCGTCCGGCCCGGCCAGGATCTCGGGCATCGGCTCGGCGCCGTACTGGGCGCCCAGCGCCTCCTTCAGGGCCGGCACGACGTCCTCGCGGGAGACCGCCACCGTCTTCACCCGCAGCAACCGCGCCTGCTCCGCGAGCAGCCCGACGCGGCCGCCCGCGGCGGACAGCGCGGTCACCCGGAACCGGTCCGGGTTGCGCAGGACGAGGTCGATGGCCTGGGTGCCGATGGATCCGGTCGACCCGAGGACGACGATGTCCCGGCGGCCGGCCGCGGCGTCGAAGAGGAGGTGCGGGTCGGCGAGGGGGGATGGGCTGTCGCTCATCCCCCTATTGTTGCCCCATCGCCGGCCCGCTCGGACACCGTCTCCCTAGGAGGAGGCGCCCGATCCCTTGGCGAACTTCTCCCACTGCGCCGTGACGATCTCCGGCGGCACGGCGCCGAAGTCCTTGATGTCGAGAATGTCGGAGCGGAACGAGAGCGTGACCGCGCCGGAGCGGATCACCGTGAGGTACTTGTACAGCGAGAGGTTCTTCTCCTTCACGTCCTGGACCACGATCCGGTACGCCTGCGCCGCGTCCCCGAGCTTCGGCGCCTGGACCGGCTCCACCTTGAGGACCTTGCCCTCGGCCAGCATCCGGTCCTCGGTGTAGCCGCCCGCGCAGCTCTTGCCCGCGGCGGCCAGGGACTTCAGGGCGGCGTCGGCGGCGGTCCCGTCCTGGTACGAGCGCAGCAGGATGTCGGTGCCGACGCCCGTCAGCTCACCGGGCACGCTCGTGTGCGCGTACGCCTGGGCGGTGTGGCCCGCCTTGCCGAGGCTGGTCAGCGGCGCGCACACCGCGGGGGTGACCTCGTACGACTCGTTGATCGGCTCGTCCAGGACCGGTTCGCCCGCCTGGTAGGGGCCGGCGCTCTCGCCCGGGGCGAGGGCGAGGGCCTTCAGCCGGTCCGCGCCGGGGCCCGGGGTCGCGGGAGGCACCGGGGTCGGCGCGCTCGGGGCCGCCGTGCGGGGCGCGGGCACGCCCGTCTCCTTGTCCGCCCGGTCGGAGCCGCCGCAGGCGGTGGCTCCGACCAGCAGCAGCGCCCCGAAGGCGGCCCCCGCCCCGCGCCGGACCGTCGTGTTCCGCACCCTGTACATCGTGTCCCCGTCCCCTTCGGATCATGTCGCGGAGACGATTGTCCGACAGGTCAGCGGATGGGTCGGTGCACGTTCTTGTGCGCGGAGGGCCCCGGGGTCGCGTCGGCGATCCACGGGCCGTCGCCGGAGGGGTCCAGGACGCCCTCCTCCAACCAGGTGTAGACGCCGCCGAGGACGCCTTCGACCACGGTGCGGTCGAGGTCGTCGGTGTTGTCCCAGAGCCGGCCGAAGAGCTCCTCGACCCGCAGCCGGGACTGCCGGCAGAAGGCGTCGGCCAGTTGGTAGGCCTCGCGGCCGTGGTCGCCGGTGGCGCGCAGGTGCTCGGCGCGCACGCAGGCCGCGCTCATCGCGAAGAGCTCGGCCCCGATGTCCACGATCCGGCCGAGGAAGCCCTGTTTGGTCTCCATCCGGCCCTGCCAGCGGGACATCGCGTAGAAGGTCGAGCGGGCGAGTTTGCGGGCGCCGCGCTCGACGTACCGCAGGTGGGTGGCGAGGTCGGGGTGGCCGCTCGGGTGGAAGGCGCGGTAGGTGCCGGGGACCTGGCCGGCGCCGGTCGCCAGTTTGGGCAGCCAGCGGGCGTAGAAGCCGGCGGCCCGGGCGCCCGCCCTGGCCTTGTCGCCGAGCGCCTTGTCGGGGTCGATCAGGTCGCCCGCGACGGAGAGGTGGGCGTCGACGGCCTCGCGGGCGATCAGGAGGTGCATGATCTCGGTGGATCCCTCGAAGATCCGGTTGATGCGCAGGTCGCGGAGCATCTGTTCGGCGGGGACGGCGCGTTCGCCGCGGGCGGCGAGGGACTGCGCGGTCTCGAAGCCGCGGCCGCCGCGGATCTGGACCAGCTCGTCGGCCATCAGACAGGCCATCTCGCTGCCGTACAGCTTGGCCAGCGCGGCTTCGATGCGGATGTCGTTGCGGTCCTCGTCGGCCATCTGGGAGGCGAGGTCGACCATCGCCTCCAGCGCGAAGGTGGTGGCGGCGATGAAGGAGATCTTGGCGCCGACGGCTTCGTGCCGGGCGACCGGGCGGCCCCACTGCTCGCGCACCCCGGACCATTCGCGGGCGATCTTCAGGCACCACTTGCCCGCGCCGACGCACATCGCGGGCAGCGACAGCCGGCCGGTGTTGAGGGTGGTCAGGGCGATCTTGAGACCGGCGCCCTCGGGGCCGATCCGGTGGGCGGCCGGGACCCGCACCCGGTGCAGCCGGGTGACGCCGTTCTCCAGCCCGCGCAGGCCCATGAAGGCGTTGCGGTGCTCGACGGTGACGCCCGGCGAGTCCGCTTCGACGACGAAGGCGGTGATGCCGCCCTTGTGCCCGTCGGACTTCGGCACCCGGGCCATGACGACGAGCAGGTCGGCGACCACGCCGTTGGTGGTCCAGAGCTTCACGCCGTCCAGGACGTAGGCGTCGTCGCCGTCGGGCACGGCCGTGGTGGCGAGCCGGGCCGGGTCGGATCCGACGTCCGGTTCGGTGAGCAGGAAGGCGCTGATGTCGGTGCGGGCGCAGCGCGGCAGGAAGAGGTCGCGCTGTTCCTGGGTGCCGAAGAGCTTGAGCGGCTGGGGCACGCCGATCGACTGGTGTGCGGAGAGCAGGGCGCCGATGGCCGGGCTGACGGAGCCGACGAGGGCCAGCGCCTTGTTGTAGTACACCTGGGTGAGGCCGAGGCCCCCGTACTTGGTGTCGATCTTCATCCCGAGGGCGCCGAGCTCCTTGAGCCCGCGCACGGTCTCGTCGGGGATCTTCGCCTCGCGCTCGATGCGGGCCGCGAGCCCCTCGGCGAGTTCGGTCTCGCAGAAGGCGCGCAGCCGTTCCAGGAAGGCCTCGCCGCGCCGGACGTCCTCGTCGGCGGGGAGCGGGTGGGGGTGGATCAGGTCGAGCCGGAACCGTCCCAGGAAGAGTTCCTTGGCGAAGCTGGGCTTGCGCCAGTCCTGTTCCCGGGCCGCCTCCGCGACCTGTCGTGCCTCGCGCTCGGTCACCTTGGGCTGTGTTGCGGACATGCGCAGCTCACCTCGCCGCCGAATCGGATGATCAGGTGATTACCGGTCGGTGCTACCAGTGAGTCGTACCCGCTCCGGGCGCCGGGGAAAAGGGGGACGGCCAAATGGGGCAGTCCGAAAAAGGGGGACGGTCCGAACCCCCGCACAGTGGGTTCGGACCGTCGGCTCATCGCCCTGTGGGTCGGCTCAGATATCGAGGCCGGTGAGGACCAGGACGCGCTCGTAGGTGTAGTCGTCCATCGCGTAGCGGACGCCCTCGCGGCCCACGCCGGACTGCTTGACCCCGCCGTACGGCATCTGGTCGGCGCGGTAGGAGGGGGCGTCGCCCACGATCACGCCGCCGACCTCCAGCTCGCGGTGGGCGCGGAAGGCGGTCTGGATGTTCCGCGTGAAGACGCCGGTCTGCAGGCCGAACTTCGAGTCGTTGACGGCGGCGAAAGCCTCGTCGGTGCCCTCGACCTTCTGCAGGGTCAGGACCGGTCCGAAGACCTCCTCGCAGGCCAGCTTGACGCCCGCGGGCAGCTCGGCGATCACGGTGGGCTCGTACGAGGCACCCTCGCGCTTGCCACCGGTCAGCAGCTTGGCGCCCGCGGCGACGGCCTCGTCCACCCAGGACTCGACGCGCTTGGCGGCGTCCTCGGAGACCAGCGGGCCGACGTCGGTGCCCGCGTCGGACGGGTCGCCGGTGACCTGGGCCTGGACCTTGGCGACGACCTTCTCGACCAGGCGGTCGTAGACGGTGGCGTCGGCGATCACGCGCTGCACCGAGATGCAGGACTGGCCGGCCTGGTAGTTCGAGAAGGTCGCGATGCGGGTCGCGGCCCAGTCGAGGTCCGCCTCGGAGGACCAGTCGTCCAGGACGACGGCCGCGGCGTTGCCGCCCAGCTCCAGGGTGCAGTGCTTGTGGGGCACCGACTGCTGGATGGCGTAGCCGACGGTGTCGGAACCGGTGAAGGAGATGACGGGCAGCCGCTCGTCCTTGACCAGGGCCGGCATCTTGTCGTTGGCCACGGGGAGCACGGACCAGGAACCGGCCGGAAGGTCGGTCTCGGCGAGCAGCTCGCCCAGGATCAGGCCGGAGAGCGGGGTGGCCGGGGCGGGCTTCAGGATGATCGGCGCGCCGACGGCGATGGCCGGGGCCACCTTGTGGGCGCACAGGTTCAGCGGGAAGTTGAAGGGCGCGATGCCGAGGACCGGGCCCTTGACGAAGCGGCGGGTCAGGGCGAGGCGGCCGACGCCACCGGCGTCGGTGTCCAGGCGCTGGGCGTCACCGCCGTTGAAGCGGCGGGCCTCCTCGGCGGCGAAGCGGAACACGGAGACGGCGCGGCCGACCTCGCCGCGGGCCCACTTGATGGGCTTGCCGTTCTCGGCGGAGATCAGCTGGGCGATCTCCTCGGTGCGCTCGGTGAGCCGCTTGGACACGTGGTCCAGGGCGGCGGCCCGTACGTGGGCGGGGGTCGCCGAGAACTCCGCGGTCACGGCGTGGGCGGCCGCCACGGCCTCCTCGACCTGCGCGTCGGTGGGCACGCTGACGGTGCCCACGACGCGGCCGTCCCAGGGGGACGTGACGTCGAAGCTGTCCTCGCCGGTGGCCTGGCGACCGGCGAGCCAGAAGGCGTGGGTGGAAGTCATGGCGAATCCCGGCCCTTCGGAGTGTGTGCGGAGTCCTTGTCCCTCCCACCGTAGGACTCCGCCGGGGATTCGGCGCTTGTCCGGCGTGGAGTGGCGCCCGCGCGCGGTGCGCCCATTTGTCAGGGGACGAACCGGCCCGCGCCCGCACCCGCCGGCCGGCGGACGTCCGGGCGCGGGGTCAGGACGGGGCGTCGGCGCCCGCGACCTTCAGGGCGAGCCACAGCTCCATCCGGACGTCCGGATCGTCCAGGGAGCGGCCCAGGATCTCCTCGACCCGGCGCATCCGGTAGCGCAGCGTGTGCCGGTGCACCCCGAGGTCGGCGGCGGCCGCGTCCCACTGGCCGTGCCGGGAGAGCCAGGCCCGCAGGGAGGCGACCAGGTCTCCGCGGCCGATGGCGTCGTGGTCGATCAGGGCGCGCAGCGTCCCGTCCGCGAAGGCCCGTACCGCGTCGTCGGCGAGCAGCGGCAGCACGGACCCCGCCGCCAGGTCGTCGTGCTCGACCAGCGGGCGGCCGCGCCGCCGGGCGACGACGAGGGCCTGGTCGGCCTGTTTGTAGGCGGCCGCGGCGCTCGCGGAGCCCGCGGGCGCGGACAGGCCGACGACGAGTTCGTCGGGCTCCGGTCCCGTCGTCTCGCGCCCGCGCCTTGATTCGAGGGCTTCGGCGTGGTCCGCCACGGCCGCGGCGGCCGCTCCCCCGTCCGCGGCGAGCACGACCAGCCGGCCGGGCTCGTTGACCACCAGCAGGGCCTCGCCGCTGCGGGCCGCCGCGGACTCCACGGCGTCGGCGAGCAGCGCGAGCCCCTCGGGCTGCGCCGTGCCCGCCAGGGCGGGTTCGGCGATGACGAGGCGGAAGGGCGCGTCGAGGAGTACGCCGTACAGGTCGCCGGCGACGGCCCGGGCGTGCGCGGTCTCCCCGTCCAGCAGCAGCCGCAGCACGGCCGAGCCGAGCCGGGATTCGGCGTCGTGCAGGGAGCGGGAGCGTTCGGTGGTGAGGGTGAGGAGGGCGACCGCGGAGTGCACGGCGTACCGCTCGGCGGTGCCCAGCGGGGCTCCCGTCCCGACGGCGAGGGCGCCGCGGGCGCGCCGGCCCGTGCCCAGGGACTGGAGCTCGACCCGGTCCTCGGAGCCGCCGACGACGGCGCTGGCCGGGGCGGGCCGCTCGCGCAGCCGTTCGACGTCGGGGGTGAGCCGGGCGGCCCGCCGGGCGGCCCAGTCGGGGGCGGCGGCGACCACCGCGCCGGAGGTGTCGTAGAGGGCCGCCCAGCCGTGCACGTGCGCGGCGAGCTTGGCCAGGAGTTCGGCGGGGCCGTCGGCGGAGAGGGCGGCCCGGGTCAGTTCGCGCTGGGCCTCGAAGCCGGCGGTGACGGCCCGGTACTGGTCGGCGGCCAGGGCCGCGGAGACGGCTTTGCTGATGGCGAGGAAGGGGGTGCGCCGCGGCACCTCCAGCAGGGGGAGGTCCTCGGCGCGGGCCGCCTCGACGAGCGCCTCGGGGACCGCCTCGTAGTTGACGCCGACCGCGAAGCCGAGGCCGACGACGCCGGCGGCGGCGAGCCTGCGGACGTAGCGGAGCATCTCCTCGGGATCCTCCGCGTCCAGCTTCATCGCGGTGATCAGCAGGAGCTCGCCGCCCTCCATGTAGGGGACGGGATCGGCCAGCTCGCTGACGTGGGCCCAGCGGACGGGGGTGTCCAGGCGGCTCTCCCCCGCCCGGACGCTGAGCTTGAGCGCCGAGTGCTGGACGAGCGAGGCGAGGGTGAGCGGCATCGGGTACCAGCGGCCTTAGGGCGGAGGGGGGATTTCGCCGTGTCGTATGAACGGCTCCCCTCGATTCTGCCACCTCGTACGGGTCGCCGAACCCCGCTCAGCCGAGGAGCGAGACCAACAGCGGAGCCGCCCTCTCACCGTCCACCGAGGTCAGCGAGAGCACGGCGTGGCCGGGGGGCACGGAGTGTGCCAGGTCCGAGGCGGACCAGCGTTCCCGTTCCACCTGGCGGACGGTGACCGCGTCCGTGGTCACCGCCTTGCCGGTGACCAGCTTGCGGAAGGCGTGGATGGCGCGGGTGAGCGGCTGGTCGGCGAAGACGGTCCGGCTGGTGACGTCCCGGGTCTCCACCCATTCGGTGCCCCAGGCCTCGGCGAAGCGCTTGCCGTCCCAGGTGGTGACCCCGGAGAAGGCCATCCGGCAGCCGACGGCCCCGAGCAGCGGGGTGCGCAGCGGTTCCGGTACGTCGTCCAGGGTGCGCAGGGTGAGCAGCACCCCGGCGTTGGCCGAGCGCAGTCGCTGGACCCCGCGCACGGTCTCCTGGGTGAGCGTGTGGGAGGCGTCGTCGAAGGCGAGGAAGGCGAAGAGGGAGCGGTCGGAACGCAGCGTCGCGGCGGCGGTGAACTGGGCGAGCAGCAGTCGGGCCAGCATCCGGGAGGCGTCGGCGTGCCCGCGTTCGGGCAGGTCGATCCGGACCCGGACGGGGTGTTCCAGGGAGCGCAGCGAGAAGGGCCGTCCGGGGGCGTCGCCGGCGCCGACGTCGAAGAAGGGGGCGAAGGCGGGCCGGTCGAGGAGGGCCACCCGGTCGGCGAGCGCCGGGCCGGGGTCGGCGTGCACCCCGTGCTGGCGCTCGCGCGCGTCGAGTTCGCGGAGCATCGCGTGCTGCCCGGCGCTCTCCAGCCGGGCCCGCAGCGCCGCGAGGGGGGCGGGCATCCGGTCGAGGAGTTCGCGCAGTTCGGGCACGGCGGGGAAGCGGCCGTGGGCGGCCCGGAAGGGGCCAAGCAGCTGGGCGAGGGCGGTGGCGGCGCGGCGCACGTCGAGCCCCGCGACGTCACCGACGAAGGCGTCGGCCAGCAGGGTGGCGGCCTCGTCGGGGTCGGTGGTGCCGCCGTAGAGGTCGAGGTCGTAGGCGGAGGTGGGGTCGCCGATGCGCACGACCACGTCGTAGGCGGCGTCGGGGCCGAGCTGCGCTCCGACGGCGGCCACCACGATCACGGCGGCCTGCCCGGCCAGGGCCTGCAGGGCGAGGGATTCGACCACGGGTCGCACCAGGCGGCGGGTCTTGCCGGTGCCGGAGGGGCCGACCGCGAGCAGCGAGGTGCCGAGGACGGCGGGGTCGAGCGCGAGGGAGGTGCCGCGCCGGGGGTAGGGGTTGCGGGCACCGTCCTCGACGGTGCCGAGCAGGACCTGGCGGGCCAGCAGGTCGTGCCGGGCGGCCCGGGCGGGCAGGTCGCGGGCGCCGGAGGGGTGGACGCAGGCCCCGGCGCCCTTGGCCTGGACGGCTTCGGTGAAGGCGCGCAGCCGGGAGGGGTCGGCCCGTACCGATTCCCAGGCCCGCCGGATCCGGGCGTAGTCGACGTCGTTCATCCGGCCGGCGTCGATGTCGGCGGCGAGCCGTTCGGCGCTCTCGCCGAGCCCGGCGGCGCGCAGCTGCTGCCAGCCGACGGGGTCCTCGGCGCTGCCCGGTTCGATCCGGGCCGGGGCGACGGGGTGCACGGCGCGCGCGGCGGGGCTGCGCACGATCCGGCGCAGCAGCTCGGGCCAGCGGCCCAGGCGGCCGAAGCCGATGGTGAGGGCGAGGATGACCAGGCCGTACCAGACGTAGGCCGCCACGACGGAGAAGGAGTCGTGGTTCCAGGCATCGGGGGTGAAGGCGTACAGCGGCCAGAGCCAGAAGCCGCCGAGGTAGCCGTTCCACAGCAGGGACCACAGCAGCAGCCCGGCCAGCAGCGAGATCAGGGCGCCGCTGATCAGCTGCCTCAGCGGGGTCAGCTCCGGCGCGGCGGCGGCGCGCGGGACGTGCCCGTACGTCCACAGGCCCGGGCCGCCGGGGCGGCGCGGGGTGCGCAGCCAGTCGGCGAGGGTGGGGCCGCCGCCGGGCGCGTGGGCGGGCCGGGGCGGCGAGAGCGGCGTCCGGGGACCAGCGGCCCCGGGGAGGTCCTTGGGCAGCGGCGGGGGTGGGCCCGCGGGGCGGGGGACCTGGGCCGGGCCGGGTGCGGCCCGGGTCGTGTCCGGGTCCGGCGTGTCGTACGCACCGTGCGCGCCGTGCGTCCCGTCGGTGTCCATGAACCCCAAGCCCCCTGCCCGTTCACTGCGCTGCGCGCGGCCGTGCCGCGGGGTCAATCTAGTCGCCGGGAGCGCTCCGCGACCCGTACCCCGCCATGATCCACACGGCGCGCGCCGGATCCCCCCTATGGCCGCCGCGGACAAGGACACGCGGGCACCACTCCCTATCGGAGCATGCCGTACCCCCTCCCCCGGGCCTAGCCTGCGGACAAAGAGACAAGTGCGTCCGAAAACACCCCCCAGGAGCCCTCTATGACCGCTGTCCCGCAGGAGCGCCGCATCGTCACCGCGATCCCCGGCCCCAAGTCGCAGGAGCTGCAGGCCCGCCGCCTCCAGACGGTGGCCGGTGGCGTGGGCTCCGTGCTCCCCGTCTTCACGGCCCGTGCGGGCGGCGGCATCATCGAGGACGTCGACGGCAACCGCCTGATCGACTTCGGTTCCGGCATCGCCGTGACCTCGGTCGGCGCCTCCGCCGAGGCCGTCGTGCGCCGCGCCGCCGCGCAGCTCGCGAACTTCACGCACACCTGCTTCATGGTCACGCCGTACGAGGGCTACGTCGAGGTCTGCGAGGCGCTGGCCGAGCTGACCCCGGGCGACCACGCCAAGAAGTCGGCCCTGTTCAACTCGGGTGCCGAGGCCGTCGAGAACGCGGTGAAGATCGCCCGCTCGTACACCAAGCGCCAGGCCGTCGTCGTCTTCGACCACGGCTACCACGGCCGCACCAACCTGACCATGGGCATGACGGCGAAGAACATGCCGTACAAGCAGGGCTTCGGCCCCTTCGCCCCCGAGGTCTACCGCGTCCCGGTCGCCTACGGCTACCGCTGGCCGACCGGTGCCGAGAACTGCGGCCCCGAGGCCGCCGCGCAGGCGATCGACCAGATCGTCAAGCAGGTCGGCGCCGAGAACGTCGCCGCGATCATCATCGAGCCGGTGCTCGGCGAGGGCGGCTTCATCGAGCCGGCCAAGGGCTTCCTGCCCGCGATCGTGAAGTTCGCGAACGACAACGGCATCGTCTTCGTCGCCGACGAGATCCAGTCCGGCTTCTGCCGCACCGGCCAGTGGTTCGCGTGCGAGGACGAGGGCATCGTCCCGGACCTGATCACCACCGCCAAGGGCATCGCGGGCGGTCTGCCGCTCGCCGCCGTGACGGGCCGCGCCGAGATCATGGACGCCGCGCACGCGGGCGGCCTGGGCGGCACCTACGGCGGCAACCCGGTGGCCTGCGCCGGTGCGCTCGGCTCCATCGAGACGATGAAGGAGCTCGACCTCAACGCCAAGGCCAAGCGGATCGAGTCCGTGATGAAGGCCCGCCTGACGGCGATGGCGGAGAAGTTCGACATCATCGGCGACATCCGTGGTCGCGGCGCGATGATCGCGGTCGAGCTGGTCACCGACCGCGCGACCAAGGAGCCGAACGCGGCCGCCGCGGGCGCCCTGGCCAAGGCGTGCCACGCCGAGGGCCTGATGGTCCTCACCTGTGGCACCTACGGCAACGTGCTGCGCTTCCTGCCCCCGATCGTGATCGGCGAGGACCTGCTGAACGAGGGCCTGGACATCATCGAGGCCGCGTTCGCGGGCATCTGAGGACGCGTCACGGGGACCGTCGTGGAGGCCCGGGCGAACACCCGAGCACCACGCTCGATCCCCTGCTCGATCGATACCGCCGGTAACGGTCGGGCGCTGTGAAGAAGGTGTGGGGGGCCGATGGCGGGAGCGCGTTCTCGCTGTCGGTCCCCCTTTCGCTGCCGTACGGTTTCTGCAGATGAGTGAAACAGCCCGCCCGCGGAATTCCACGGGCGACCCTGGTAACGGGCTTCCCCAGCGCCGTACTGGGCATGCGTTCGCGCACACTCCTCACCGATCGGACAGCCGTTCGCCCCAAACCCCCCGGGGCGGGCGGCAACCCGGTCCGGGCGGCCGCCCCGGAACCACCCCCCCTGTTCCGGGGCGGCCGGCCACCTCCTCCCTCCGCTCGCCCCGCTCCCTGCTCGCGCTCGGCGCCGCCTCCTGGGCCGCCTTCGCGCTGATCACCTGGCAGGTGCTGGCCGCGGGCCCGCTGCTCGGCCCGGACGCGCGGATCAGCCGCGCCGTGGTGCGCACCGTCCCCGACGCGGTCACCGAGCGACTCGCCGACCTCGGCAACGTCGAGATCGCCGTACCGGTGCTGCTGCTCGCCATGGCCTACGCCGGCCGCCGCTCCCGGCGGTGGCGGCCCGCGCTGGCCGCGGGGCTCGCCATGGCCCTGGTCCCGGCACTGATCGTGCCGCTCAAGGAGTGGACCGCTCGGCCGGGGCCGCTGGAGCCGTGGGCCGCCGGGTACTTCCCCTCCGGCCACACCGCCACCTCGACCGTCGCCTATCTGGGCGCCGCCCTGCTCCTCGCTCCGTACCCGCGTCGCCCGTGGCCGATGGCCGTGGCCCTGCTGCTCGCGGGGGCCACGGCCGTCGGCCTGGTGCTGCGGGGGTTCCACTGGCCGCTGGACGTGCTGGCCAGTTGGCTGCTGTGCCTGCCGCTCCTGTTGGGCGTGGGCGCGGTCAGCCGAAGTACGCGTGGAAGTTCTTCGAGAACTCCCAGCCGCCGAACCGGTCCCAGTTGACGGACCAGGTCATCAGGCCGCGCAGCGCGGGCCAGCTGCCGTGGGTCTGGTAGCTCCCGCAGTTCCTCTTCTTCGTCAGGCAGTCGAGCGCCTTGTTCACCTCGGCGGGCGCGGTGTGGCCGTTGCCCGCGTTGGTGGTGGCCGGGAGGCCGATGGCCACCTGGTCCGGGCGCAGCGGCGGGAAGACGCGCGCGGTGTTGCCCGCGACCGGGAAGCCGGTGAGCAGCATGTCGGTCATGGCGATGTGGAAGTCCGCGCCGCCCATCGAGTGGTACTGGTTGTCGAGGCCCATGATCGAGCCCGAGTTGTAGTCCTGGACGTGGAGCAGGGTGAGGTCGTCGCGCAGGGCGTGGATCACCGGGAGGTAGGCCCCGGCGCGCGGGTCCTGGCCGCCCCAGGGGCCGGATCCGTAGTACTGGTAGCCCAGTTGGACGAAGAAGGTCTCGGGGGCCATGGTCAGGACGAAGTCCGGACCGTACTTGGCCTTGAGGGTCTTCACCGCGGAGATCAGGTTGACGATCACCGGTGTGGTGGGGCTGCGGAAGTCGGTGTCGCCGGTGGCCAGGGAGAGCGAGTGGCCCTCGAAGTCGATGTCGAGCCCGTTGAGTCCGTACTCGTCGATGATCTTGCTGACCGAGGAGACGAAGGCGTCCCGGGCGGCGGTGGTGGCCAGTTGGACCTGGCCGTTCTGCCCGCCGATGGAGATCAGCACCTTCTTGCCCGCGGCCTGCTTGGCCTTGATGGCCGCCTTGAACTCGGCGGGGGTCTCCACGCCGGGGCACTCGCTGACCGGGCAGAGCTGGAAGCGGATGTCGCCGGAGGTCACCGAGGTCGGTTCGCCGAAGGCGAGGTTGATGACGTCCCAGGAGGCGGGCACGTCGGCCATCTTGAGGTAGCCGGACCCGTTGGCGAAGCTCGCGTGGAGGTAGCCGACCAGGGCGTGCGCGGGCAGGCCCGGGTTGCCGGGGTCGCCGCCGCCGGTGGTGCTCGCGGAGAGGATCGCGCTCCGCGGGGACTCCCCCGCCGCGTTCTTCGCGCTGACCTGGAAGGCGTACGTCGTGGACGCGGCCAGACCCGTGACGGTCGCGGAGGTCCCGGTGACCGCCAGCGGCGCGGCGCCTTCCCGGTGGACGGTGTAGCCGGTGGCGCCGGCGACGGCCGACCAGGACAGGGTCAGCGCGCTGGCGGTGGCGCCGGAGGCGGTCAGGCCGGTGGGGGCGGCCGGGGGCTGGGGCTGGCCGGGGCCGGTGCCGCCGGGATCGGGGCCGACCAGGGTGAGGTCGTCGGTGAGGACGGGACCCTGGCCGTACCAGCCGTGGGTCCAGACGGTGACCGAGGTGGTGGCGGGGCCGGTGCGGAAGGTGGTGGCCAGCTGCTTCCAGGCGCCCGGGGACTGGGTCCAGGTGGACACGTCGGTGGTACCGGTCCCGGTCGCGCCGAGGTAGGCGTAGCCGCCCTGCACCCAGGCGCCGAGCGTGTAGGCCGAGTCCGGCTTGACCGTGACGCTCTGGGCGCACTGGGCGTAGTCCTGGCCCGCCGGGGTGGCCCTGAGGGCGGAACTCCCGCCGTGGACGGGGCTGGTGACGACCGCCCCGCTGCCCGCCGAGCAGGTCCAACCGTCGAGGCCCGCTTCGAAGCCGCCGTTGCGGGCGAGGTCCGCGTCGGCGGCCGCGGCCGGCGGGCCCGCGGTCAGCAGACCGGCCACCGCCAGCGCGGTGGCCGTAAGTATGGACAGTCTTCTGCGCACAACTGCCTCCGGTGCGTGGGGGGATGGAGGGGGGTAGCGGCGCTCAAGATGGTCCAGACCAATGCGCTTGTCAAGGGTTCCGGTCCTCCTTCGCGGCCGCGGCCCCGGCCACCTGCGCCGCCGCCTCGTGCATCGCCAGCTCCAGCACCACCGGATCGGTGAGCGTGCCGTGGCCGTCGGGCACCACCACCCAGCGCACGCCCCCGGTGGCCCGACCGGGATAGGGCACCACGATCCAGGTGCCGCGCCCGGCGCCGCGCACGCCCGTGCCGAGCCAGCGCGAGGCGGTCCCCGCGGGCACGAAGAAGCCCAGCCGATCGGCGCCGAAATCGGCGAGCACCGGGCCGGGCTTCTCGATGAGCAGGTTCAGTACGTCCAAGGTGGCCTGCCCGAGCTCGCCGGGCAGGATCAGCACGTCCCAGCGCCGGCCGGCGGGCAGCAGCGCCACCCCGAGGGGGTTGCGCTCCCACTCCCACCGGCACGCCTCGGGATCCGGCGCCACCGACACCAGCCACTCCACCGCGGTCTTCGTCCCCGGGACTGTCATCGCCCGGCCTCCGATCACTCCATGTCGAGGAAGGTCCTCGTCCGGAGAGAGCGGGGTCGGGGGCGATGATGACGCGGGTTTCGTTACTCCGTGGTAGTGAAACGGGTCACACGACGATGACGGTGGTGCGCCGGGCGCTTCACCAGGTCATCGGGCCATCGGGTCATGTGCTCATCGGGTCACCGCACGAGCGCATGACCGGCGGGCCGGCGCCGGCGGCCGTCAGCTGTCGAAGCCGAGGCCGAAGCGGTCCAGCGTCTTGAGCCACAGGTTGCGGTGCCCGCCGCGCGCGTCGGAGCGCGCCAGGGACCACTTCGTCAGCGCGATCCCGGTCCAGGCGAACGGCTCGGGCGGGAAGGGAAGCGGCTTGCTGCGCACCATCTCCAGCCCGGTGCGCTCCCCCCGTACGCCGTCCAGCAGGTCCAGCATGACGTCCGCGCCGAAGCGGGTGGCGCCCACGCCGAGTCCGGTGAAGCCGGCGGCGTAGGCCACCTTGCCCGCGTGCGCGGTGCCGAAGAAGGCCGAGAACCGCGAGCAGGTGTCGATGGCCCCGCCCCAGGCGTGGCTGAATCGCACCCCTTCCAGCTGGGGGAAGCAGGTGAAGAACTGTTCCGCGAGCTTGAGGTAGGTCTCGGGGCGGTGGTCGTGCTCCGCGTCGAGCTTGCCGCCGTAGGGGTAGATGGCGTCGTAGCCGCCCCACAGGATCCGGTGGTCGGGGGTGATCCGGAAGTAGTGGAACTGGTTGGCGCTGTCGCCGAGTCCCTGGCGGTTCTTCCAGCCGATGGCGGCCAGTTGCTCGGCGCTCAGCGGCTCGGTCATCAGCGCGTAGTCGTAGACCGGCACGGTGAAGGGGCGGATCCGCTTGACCAGGCTGGGGAAGATGTTGGTGCCGAGCGCGACCCGGCGCGCGAAGACCCGGCCGTAGGGGGTGCGTACGGCCATCCCGGCGCCGGAGGCGGCCAGGTCCAGGCCGCGCGTGTGCTCGTAGATCCGCACCCCGAGCTCCAGGCAGGCCCGCTTGAGGCCCCAGGCGAGCTTGGCCGGATTCAACATGGCCACGCCCTCGCGGTCCCAGAGGCCGCCGAGGAAGGTCGGCGAGTCGACCTCGGCGCGCAGCGCGTCGCGCTCCAGCCATTCGGAGCCGTCGGCGAGACCGAGGCGCCGCGCCTCCTGGTGGAGTTCGAGCAGCTCCTCGACCTGGTGGGGCTCGGTGGCGACGTCGATCTCACCGGTGCGCTCGAAGTCGCAGTCGATGGAGTAGCGGGCGACCGCGGCCTCGATCTCGTCGAGGTTGCGCGCGCCGAGCTCCTCCAGCTTGGCCAGTTCGCCCGGCCAGCGGGCGAGGCCGTTGGCGAATCCGTGGGTGAGGGAGGCGGCGCAGAAGCCGCCGTTGCGGCCCGAGGCGGCCCAGCCCGCCTCGTGCCCTTCGATCAGGACGACGTCCCGGCCGGGGTCGCGCTCCTTGGCGATGAGCGCCGTCCACAGTCCGCTGTAGCCGCCGCCGATGACGAGCAGGTCGCAGCGCTCGTCGCCGGTGAGGGCGGGCTCGGGGGCGGGCTTGCCGGGGTCGTCCAGCCAGTACGAGACCGGCAGTGCTTCAGAAAGTGATCGTGCAGCGGTGCGCATGGCGACTGGGGCCATGTCTTCCAACTCCCTACGGAATACGGTTACTTGGGTGGCGCGTTACTTGGGTTGCGCCTTCTTGCGGCGGTTGCCGATCGTCATGCCGGCGAGGACCACCAGTACCGCGATGACGAACATCGCCGTGCCGATGACGTTGATCTGCACGGGCGTTCCGCGCTGCGCCGAACCCCACACGAACATGGGGAAGGTGACGGTGTTGCCCGAGTTGAAGTTGGTGATGATGAAGTCGTCGAAGGAGAGCGCGAAGGAGAGCAGCGCGCCCGCCGCGATGCCGGGGGCGGCGATCGGCAGGGTGACCCGCAGGAAGGTCTGGACGGGGCCCGCGTAGAGGTCGCGGGCGGCCTCCTCCAGCCGCGGGTCCATCGACAGGACACGGGCCTTGACGGCGGCGACGACGAAGCTGAGGCAGAACATGATGTGGGCGATCAGGATCGTCCAGAAGCCCAGCTGGATGCCCATGTTGAGGAAGAGGGCGAGCAGCGAGGCGGCCATCACGATCTCGGGCATGGCCATCGGCAGGAAGATCAGCGAGTTGACCGCGCCGCGCGCCCGGAAGCGGTAGCGGACCAGGGCGAAGGCGATCGCCGTGCCGAGGACGGTCGCGCCGAGGGTGGCCCACACCGCGATCTGGAGCGAGAGCGAGAGCGAGCCGCACATGTCGGCGACCCCGCAGGGGTCCTTCCAGGCGTCGAGCGAGAACTCCTGCCAGGCGTAGTTGAAGCGCCCGGTGGGGTTGTTGAAGGAGAAGACCGTGACGACGACATTCGGCAGGATCATGTAGGCGAGCGTGCCGAGGCCCGCGATGACCACCAGATTGCGCCGGAGCCGGGTGAAGAGAGCGCTCATCAGACCAGGTCCTCCGTCCCCGCTCGGCGGATGTAGATGGTGACCATGACCAGCACGATGGCCATGAGGATGAAGGACAGCGCGGCCGCGGTCGGGTAGTCCAGGATCCGCAGGTACTGCGACTGGATGACGTTGCCGATCATGCGGGTGTCGGTGGAGCCGAGCAGTTCCGCGTTGACGTAGTCGCCGCTCGCCGGGATGAAGGTGAGCAGGGTCCCGGAGACCACGCCCGGCATCGACAGCGGGAAGGTGACCTTGCGGAAGGTGGTGAAGGGACGGGCGTACAGGTCCCCGGCCGCCTCGTGCAGGCGGGTGTCGATCCGCTCCAGCGAGGAGTAGAGCGGCAGGATCATGAAGGGGAGGAAGTTGTACGTCAGGCCGCAGACCACGGCGAGCGGGGTGGCGAGCACCCGGTCGCCCTCGGTCATCCCGAGCCAGCTGGTGACGTCGAGGAACCCGATCTTGTTCAGCACGCCGACCACCGGGCCGCCGTCGGCCAGGATCGTCTTCCAGGCCAGGGTGCGGATCAGGAAGCTGGTGAAGAACGGCGCGATGACCAGGATGAGCAGCAGGTTGCGCCAGCGGCCCGCCCGGAAGGCGATCAGGTAGGCCAGCGGGTAGCCGAGCAGCAGGCACAGCGCGGTCGCGGTGCCGGCGTAGAGCAGCGAACGCAGGAACTGCGGGTAGTACTCGGTGAAGGCGTCCCAGTAGGTCTGGAAGTGCCAGGTGACCTTGAAGCCCTCCTCCAGCGACCCGGTCTGCACCGAGGTGGAGGCCTGGTAGACCATCGGCAGGACGAAGAACACGAGCAGCCACAGGATGCCGGGGAGCAGCAGCCAGTACGGGACGAGCCGTTTGCGCACGGACGGCTTGTGGACCGGCGGCTCGGCGGCCGCCCGGGGCGGGGCCTCGGTGGCGGTCATACCCCCTCCTCCACCGTGAGCGCGCCGGCGTCGATGTCCTGGTCCGCGTCCAGACCGAAGGTGTGCTCGGGGTTCCAGTGCAGGATCACCTCGGCGCCGGGGGCCAGGCGCGCGTCCCGCTCGATGTTCTGGGCGTAGACCTCCAGCTCGGGGCAGACCGGGCTGTCGATGACGAACTGGGTGGAGACCCCGATGAAGGAGGAGTCGACGATCCGGCCGGGGACCTTGTTGCGGCCGGCCGCGATGGTGTGCTCCTCGTCCGCGTGGGCCAGGGAGATCTTCTCGGGACGCACTCCGACCAGCAGCTTTCCGCCGGTGCGGGGCGTGGTCGAACATCGCGCCGCGGGCAGCTTGAGCTTCGTGCCCGCCGAGCTGACGGTGATGTCGTCGGCGCCGGCCGCCAGGACCTCGGCCTCGATGAGGTTGGAGGTGCCGAGGAAGTTGGCGACGAAGGTGGTGCGCGGGTTCTCGTACAGCTCGGCGGGCGCGCCGAGCTGCTCGACCCGGCCGCCGTTCATCACGGCGACGGTGTCGGCCATGGTCATGGCCTCTTCCTGGTCGTGCGTGACGTGCACGAAGGTGATGCCCACCTCGGTCTGGATGCGCTTGAGCTCCAGCTGCATCTGGCGGCGCAGCTTGAGGTCGAGGGCGCCGAGCGGCTCGTCGAGGAGCAGTACCTGGGGGTGGTTGATCAGGGCGCGGGCGACGGCGACGCGCTGCTGCTGGCCGCCGGAGAGCTGGTGCGGCTTGCGCTGGGCGAACTGGCCGAGCTGGACCAGTTCCAGCATGTCGTCGACCTGCTTCTTGACGGACTTGATGCCGCGCCGGCGCAGGCCGAAGGCGATGTTCTCGCTGACGTCGAGGTGGGGGAAGAGCGCGTAGCTCTGGAAGACGGTGTTGACCGGGCGCTTGTAGGGCGGCAGGTGGGTGACCGCGGTGTCGCCGAGGTGGACCGTGCCGGTCGAGGGCTCCTCCAGGCCGGCGATCATGCGCAGGGTGGTGGTCTTCCCGCAGCCGGAGGCGCCGAGCAGGGCGAAGAAGGAGCCCTGGGGGATGGTGAGATCGAGCGGGTGCACGGCGGTGAAGGAGCCGTAGTGCTTGCTGATCCCGGTGAGGCGGACGTCGCCGCCCTCGGTCTTGTCAGTCATGGAGGGATCCCGGAGTTGGGTGCGGTCAAGGGGCCGGAGGCGGGACTAGGCGCCGATGAGCTTGGTGAACTTCTCCTCGTACGCCGTCTCTTCCTCACCGGTGAGGGAACGGAAGGCGTGGGACTTGGCGGTCATCGCCTTGTCCGGGACGATCAGCGTGTTGTCCGCCAGCGCGGGGTCGATCTTGGCGAGGTCTTCCTTGACGCCCTCGACCGGGCAGACGTAGCTGATGTACGCGGCCAGCTGGGCGGCGACGGGCAGCTCGTAGTAGTAGTCCATGAGCTTCTCGGCGTTCGCCTTGTGCCGGGCGTGGGCCGGGACCAGCATGTTGTCGCTGGAGGTGATGTAACCGGCCGCGGGGATCGCGTACTTGATGTCGGGATTGCCGGCCTGGAGCTGGATGATGTCGCCCGCCCAGGCGAGGCAGGCGGCGATGTCGCCCTTGTCGAGGTCCGCGGTGTAGTCGTTGCCGGTGAAGCGGCGGATCTGCTTGCTGTCGACGCCCTTCTGGAGCCGGCCGATGGCGCCGTCGAAGTCCGCGGTGGTGAAGCTCGCCGGGTCCTTGCCCTGGTCGAGGAGGGTCATGCCGACGCTGTCGCGCATCTCGGTGAGGAAGCCGACCCGGCCCTTGAGCGTGGGGTCGTCCAGGAGCTGGGTGACGGAGTCGACCTTCTTGCCGTCGGTGGCCTTGGCGTTGTAGGCGATGACGGTCGAGATGCCGGTCCAGGGGTAGCTGTAGGAGCGGCCGGGGTCCCAGTCGGGGCTGCGGAACTGCGGTGACAGGTTCGCGAAGGCGTGCGGGAGCAGCGCGGGGTCGAGCTTCTGCGCCCAGCCGAGCCGGATGATGCGGGCGGCGAGCCAGTCGGTGACGACGATCAGGTCGCGGCCGGTGTCCTGGCCGGCCGCGAGCTGGGGGCGGATCTTGCCGAAGAACTCGACGTTGTCGTTGATGTCCTCGGTGTACTTGACCTTGATGCCGGTGCGCTTGGTGAAGGCGTCCAGCGTGGGGCGGGTCTTCTCGTCGTCGCTGGTGTCCATGTACTCGGTCCAGTTGGAGAAGTTGATCTCCTTCTCCCGGTCCGAGTGGTCGTCCGAGGCCGCCTGTTCGCCCGTACCGGCCCGCTTGGCCGGCGGGATGCCACAGGCGCTCAGCGTCGAGAGGCCGCCGAGGGTGAGCGCTCCGACTCCGCCGGCGCGCAGCAGCGAGCGGCGGGTCAGGGCGCCGCGACCGCTGGTGAGACTGCGCCGCATCGCGGCGAGCTGCGCCGCCGAGAGGCGGTCGGGCTCGAACTGCTCCATGAGCTGTGCCCTTTCGGGAGGTGTGGGCCGCTGGTCAGGCAGCGTGGATTATCTGTCCCCGAAGATCGTGCGGTGCCAGTCCTTCTCGGCGACCGCTGTGATGTCGTACATGACGTGCTTGACCTGCGTGTACTCCTCGAAGGAGTAAGCGCTCATGTCCTTTCCGAAACCACTCGCCTTGTAGCCTCCGTGGGGCATTTCGCTGATGATCGGAATGTGGTCGTTGACCCAGACGCAGCCGGCCTTCAGCTCCCGGGTGGCCCGGCCGGTGCGGTAGACGTCGCGGCTCCAGGCGGAGGCCGCGAGGCCGTACGGGGTGTCGTTGGCCAGGGCGATGCCCTCGTCGTCGCCGTCGAAGGGCAGGACGACGAGCACCGGGCCGAAGATCTCCGACTGCACGACCTCGCTGTCCTGGGCCGCGCCGGAGATCAGGGTGGGCCGGTAGTAGGCGCCCTCCGCGAGGTCCCCGCCCGGGATGGCGCCGCCGGTGACGACGGTGGCGTAGTCGCGGGCGCGCTCGACGAAGCCGGCGACCCGGTCGCGCTGCGCGTGCGAGACCAGCGGGCCGAGGTCGGTCGTGGGGGCGAAGGGGTCGCCCAGGCGGACGGTCTCCATCAGTTCGGCCACTCGGGCGACGAAGGCGTCGTGCAGCGGGCGCTGGACGTAGGCGCGGGTGGCCGCGGTGCAGTCCTGGCCGGTGTTGATCAGGGAGGCGGCCACCGCGCCGTGGGCCGCGGCCTCCAGGTCGGCGTCGTCGAAGACCAGGAAGGGGGCCTTGCCGCCGAGCTCCAGGTGGAGCCGCTTGACGGTGGCGGTGGCGATCTCGGCGACCCGCTTGCCGACCCCGGTGGATCCGGTGAAGGAGGTCATGACCACGTCGGGGTGGCCCACCAGGTGCTCGCCCGCGGTCCGGCCCGCGCCGGTGACGATGTTGATCACCCCGTCGGGGATCCCGGCGCGCTGGGCCGCCTGGGCGAACATCAGCGAGGTCAGCGGGGTCAGCTCGGCCGGCTTCAGGACGATCGTGTTGCCCGCGGCGATCGCCGGGAGGATCTTCCAGGCGGCCATCTGGAGCGGATAGTTCCAGGGCGCGATGGAACCGACCACGCCGATCGCCTCGCGGCGTACGGAGGAGGTGTGGTCGCCCGAGTACTCGGCGGCGGCCTGGCCCTGGAGGTGGCGGGCGGCGCCGGCGAAGAAGGCGGTGTTGTCGATGGTCCCCGGTACGTCGAACTCCGTGGACAGCTTGATCGGCTTCCCGCACTGCAAGGACTCGGCCCAGGCGAAGTCCGCGGCCTCCTCGGCCAGAACGGCGGCCAGCCGGTGCAGGGCGTCCGAGCGCTCGCCCGGGGTGGCCCCCGACCAGCCGGGGAAGGCCCGCTTGGCGGCGGCCACGGCCTCGTCGACGTCGGTCGTGCTCGCCAGTTCGTAGGTGAGGACCTCTTGACCGGTGGCCGGGTCGACGACGGTGTGTGACGCGCCCGAGGTACCGGCCCTCAGCCGGCCGTCGATGTACTGCGCGCCGTCTGCGAATCGGTCTTTGACCTGGAAGCGGTTGCCCATCGCGCTCTCCGTAGCTACAGCTCGAATTGACTGCCGATCCTGGCAGAGGGGCTCCCCTCCGCCAAGTGATTCCGTTGTTGCCTTTTGATTACGCGACGGAATCGGTCGACCATGTGTCGAGGCGGACCTCAAATCCTTTACGAAGTGTCAGTGGCGGCTGCCAGACTCGCGTGCATGGAACGGATCGACGAACTGATCGAGCAGGTCAACCGGGGTGAACGAGTCAAGTATCTGCCGTTCTGGGGACACACGCCCCGGCACGACGGGACGCTCGGGCCGAGCTGTCTGAGCCAGTGGTGGCCCGCGCCCTTCACTGTGGGTGAGGTGCGCTACGCCACCGCCGAGCACTGGATGATGGCCGAGAAGGCACGCCTGTTCGGGGACGCGGCGGCGGAGCGCGCGGCGCTGACCGCCACCAGCCCCGCCGCGGCGAAGAAGGCGGGGCGGCTCGTGCGCGGCTTCGACGCGGACATCTGGGAGCGCGAGCGGTTCGGGATCGTGGTGGCGGGCAGCGCGGCCAAGTTCGCCTCCTCGCCGGAGCTGCGCGGCTACCTGCTCGGCACCGGGAACCGGGTCCTGGTGGAAGCCTCCCCGCTGGACCGGATCTGGGGGATCGGGCTGGCGGCGGACGACCCGGCGGCGCTGGACCCGGCGCGCTGGCGCGGGCTGAACCTGCTGGGCTTCGCGCTGATGGCGGCTCGGGAGCAGCTGGCCGGACGGGGCTGAGGGGGGCCGCGGTAAATGGCGTGGCGGCCCGCCGACGGCTCCTCCTAGAGTGGGGGCGTGTCCAGGTGCCGGCCGGTGTAGCTCACCGGGTGGAGCACCGTGCGGTTGCGCCGCCGTGACCTCTGGACGCACATGCTTCGCACCTCCCGGTGCGCGGGCCGCGGCTCCTTCTTCCACGACAGCACGCCGCAGCCCACCTGATCTCGGGAGGCGCGCGTGGAGGATGCCCGGTGCGCAGGCGACGGTTCCTTCTGGATCGACGTGTCGCGGGTTCGAATCCCGCCCGGCCGCGGCCGGTAGCTCAGTCAGGTAGAGCAAGCGACAACATCCGTCACCGACTTGATCTCGGGCATCCCCCACGCGCGCCTCCCCCCGATCGTTCACTCATCGCCATGAATTCGGGGGGATTCACATGTCTCGTTTCAACCGCCGCACGCCCGCGCCCGCCCTGTCGGGCGCCCCGCACTCGCCCGTACGGTCCACCGGGCAGGTCGCCGCGACCGCTCTGGGCGCGGTGGGCCGACTGCGTGACGCGCGCTCCGAACTCTTCCTGCTGGCCGTCGCCAACTTCGTGACCCAGGGGACCTTCCACGAGGACGCGGGGCGGCGCGACGACCGCTACACCGCGCTGGTGCGCGAGCTGGCGGTCGAGGACCCGCACTGGACCGCCGGACTGCTCGGCTGGCTGCGCGGGGAGGGGAACCTGCGCACCGCGGCCCTCGTCGGCGCGGCCGAGTACGTCAAGGCCCGGCTCGACGCGCCGCGGGCGCCGTCCGCCGCGGCGCAGGCGCAGGCACCGGCGCCCTCGAACCGGCAGGTCATCGATTCGGTGCTGCGGCGGGCCGACGAGCCCGGCGAGCTGCTCGCGTACTGGACGGCCGTGCACGGCCGCAATGTGCCCAAGCCCGTCAAGCGGGGCGTCGCCGACGCCGTGCGCCGGCTCTACTCGGCCTCCTCCCTGCTGAAGTACGACACCGCCACGAAGGGCTTCCGCTTCGGCGACGTCCTCAACCTCGTGCACGCCGTGCCCGATCCCGCCAAGCCCTGGCAGGGGGAGCTGTTCCGGTACGCGCTCGACCGGCGCCACCACCCGGAGTCCGCGGTCCTGCCCGAGGGGGCCCGTACCCTGGCCGCCCACCAGGCGCTCATGGAGCTGCCGGTCGGCGAGCGGCGGGCCGTGGTCACCGGGCCCGGCGGCGCCGAGCGGCTGGCCGCGGCGGGGATGACCTGGGAGGCGCTGGCCGGCTGGTTGCAGGGACCGCTGGACGCGGCCGCCTGGGAGGCGGTCATCCCCTCGATGGGGACGATGGCGCTGCTGCGCAACCTGCGCAACTTCGACGGGGCGGGGGTCAGCGACGAGGTGGCGGCCTCCGTGGCGGAGCGGATCAGCGACCCGGAAGCGGTCGCCCGCTCACGGCAGTTCCCCTTCCGCTTCCTGGCCGCCTACCAGCACGCGCCCTCGCTGCGCTGGGCCCATCCGCTGGAGCGGGCCCTGGGGCACTCGCTGGCCGCCGTTCCGGCGCTGCCCGGCCGGACGCTGGTCCTGGTCGACCGATCGGGGTCGATGTGGTCCCCGCTGTCGGACCGCTCGCAGCTCAACCGGGCGGACGCGGCGGCGGTGTTCGGCACGGCGTTGGCGCTCCGGGCGGCCGACGCGGACCTGGTCGAATTCGGCACGGGCAGCGCGCCGGTGCCGTACGCCGCGGGCGAGTCGGTCCTGAAGGTGCTGGAGCGCTTCGGCGACCTCGGCGGGACCAACACCACCGAGGCGGTGCGGCGGCACTACGCCGGGCACGACCGGGTGCTGATCGTCACCGACGAGCAGGCCGTCCGCCACCGCGCCGGGGGCCCGACCGAGCAGGTGCCGGCGGAGGTTCCCGTCTACACCTGGAACCTGGCCGGCTACCAGGTGGGCCACGGCCCCTCGGGCGGCGCCAACCGGCACGTCTTCGGCGGCCTCACCGATGCGGCGTTCCGCATGGTGCCCCTGCTGGAGGCCGGACACGACGCGCGGTGGCCCTGGGAGACATAGGGCCTGTCGCCCGGCGGACCGGGGCGGGGCCCGGACGGGCTCGGCCCCGGCTCCGCGTGGCGGGCCGGGGCCCGGCGGCCCGGGGGCTCAGGTGCCGAAGGGTGTTTCGGAGACCGTGGCCGGGTAGTCGTGCCGCGTGCCGTAGCGGTCCCGCGCGTTCTCGTCCATGAAGTCGGTCACGACCGCCGCGAGCATGAGCCCGCCCAGCACGATCCCGACGATGCCGAGGATCATGCCGGCCAGCGCCATGCCCGCGTTGTTGGCCTCGCCCCGGGTGGCCCGCTGCCGGCCCAGGACGCCGAAGACCACCGCGATGACGCCCATGACGACGGCGAACACACTGGTGATGCAGCCGACCACGGACAGGATGCCGAGCACCAGGGCGGTGACGCCGAATCCGTTGCGCGGGGCCGCGTAGCCGCCCGGGTAGCCCGGGTAACCGGGATATCCCTGGTACCCCTGATAGCCCTGGTAGCCGGCGTACCCCGGAGGGCCGCCCTGGTCCGGCTGGGTCGGGTACCCGTAGGCACCGGCCCCGGGCGGGGCGGGCTGCGCCGGGTACCCGTAGGCGGGCGCCGACGGCGCCGCACCCGGTATCTGCCCGGCCCCCGGTATCGGGGCGAATCCGGGCGCCGGCTGCGAGGGCGGCTGCCCGAAGGGCCCGCCCGTGCTCTCGCCCCCCCGGCATGCCGACGACCGTCGGCTGGTCGTGCACGCGCGACGGATCCGGCGCGCCCTGCGGGGGAGCGCCCCCCGGCGCGCCCCGCTGCTTGCCCAGGTCCACCGCGGGCCGCTCCGGCGGCGCCCACGGGTCGATGGGCTCGGGGCTGTGTTCGGTCATGCGACGCCCCCCTCTCGTACAGCCATGCTACGGGCTGCCACCGACATCCCCCGGGCTGCCTACGATGAACCCAGACCTGCCCGCACGCGCGTCCCGACGGAGACTCCTCATGCCCGATCTGCACCCCTTCATCGCGGGGCTGCCCAAAGCCGAACTCCACGTCCACCACGTCGGTTCGGCGTCGCCGCGCATCGTGGCCGACCTGGCCGCCCGGCACCCCGACTCCGCGGTCCCGACCGACCCCGAGGCGCTCGCCGACTACTTCACCTTCACCGACTTCGCGCACTTCATCGAGGTGTACCTGTCGGTCGTCGACCTGATCCGCACCCCGGACGACGTCCGCCTGCTGACGTACGAAGTCGCCCGTGACATGGCCCGGCAGAACATCCGGTACGCCGAACTCACCATCACCCCCTACTCCTCCACCAGCCGCGGCATCGAGGAGAAGGCCTTCATGGAGGCCATCGAGGACGCCCGCAGGGCCGCCGAGAGCGAGCTCGGCGTCATCCTCCGCTGGTGCTTCGACATCCCCGGCGAGGCCGGCCTGGAAGCCGCCGCCGAGACCGCCCGGCTCGCGGTGGACCTGCGCCCCGAGGGCCTGGTCTCCTTCGGCCTCGGCGGTCCCGAGATCGGGGTCCCGCGCCCGCAGTTCAAGCCGTACTTCGACCAGGCCCGCGCGGCCGGTCTGCACAGCGTGCCGCACGCCGGCGAGACCACGGGGCCGCAGACCGTCTGGGACGCGATCCACGACCTGGGCGCCGAGCGCATCGGCCACGGCACCAGCTCCACGCAGGACCCGGAGCTGCTCGCGTACCTCGCCGAGCACCGCATCGCGCTGGAGGTCTGCCCGACCTCCAACATCGCCACGCGCGCGGTGGCGGACCTCGACGCGCACCCCATCAAGGAGATGGTCGCGGCGGGCGTGCTCGTCACCATCAACAGCGACGACCCGCCGATGTTCGGCTCCGACCTCAACAACGAGTACGCGGTGGCCGCGCGCCTGCTGGAGCTGGACGAGCGCGGTCTGGCGCGGCTCGCCAAGAACGCCGTCGAGGCCTCCTTCCTGGACCCGGCCGGCAAGGCGAGGCTGACGGCGGAGATCGACACGTACACCGAGGCGTGGCTGGCTCCCTGACACCACGGAGAATGGGGATCATGCGCACTCTGACCGTGACCGCCGTCGGCCACCGCGGTGATCCCTACCGCGTCCGTGAGAACACCCTGCCCTCGCTCCGCTCCGCGTTCGATCGCGGGGCGGACGCCGTCGAGATCGACGTACGCCTCACCCGGGACGGCGTCCCGGTGCTGCTCCACGACGACACCCTCCAGCGGCTGTGGGGCCACGACGTGCGGCTCGACGCCGTGACGGCCCCGCAGTTGCGGGAGCTGACCGGGGGCGGGGTGCCGACCCTGCGCGAGGCCCTGATGGCCACCGGTGCGGGGCGCGTGATGATCGACCTGCCGGGCGCGAGCCCGGAGGCCGTCAGGACCGTTGTGGGCCAGGTGCGCGAGTGCGGGGCGCGCGAGCGCGCGTACTACTGCGCGGGCGGGAACACGATGCTGGCCGTCCGGGCCGCCGATCCGGGCGCCGAGATCGCGCTGACCTGGACCTCGCTGAGCCCGCCGCGCCGGGTGCTGATCGACGCGGTGGCGCCCGCCTGGCTCAACTACCGCTTCGGGCTGGTGCGGCGGGAGCTGGTGGACGCACTGCACGGGGACGGGCTGCGGGTATCGGTGTGGACGCCCGACACCAAGCGGTCGATGCGCAAGGTGTTGGCGGCCGGGGTGGACTCGGTCACGACGAACCGGATGGACGTGCTCACGGCCGTACGGGCCGAGTTCGACCGGTGATACCCGGGTGGGGGGATCTCGCCGGGGCCGTCCGGCGGGCCGATCCGCGCGCCCAGGACCTCGGGCTGACGCTGCTGGTGCAACTGGCCGTGACGATGCCGTTCGTGGTCCCGCGGGCGGCCGATCTGCCGCCCGCGGACTGGGCGTCGTACGCGGTGACCACGCTCGGCGTGCTGCCGCTGGTCTGGCGGCGGCGCTCTCCGGTGGGCGTGCTGGTCGCGATCCTGGCGGTCGGCGGCGTCTACAACCTGGCGCTCGACGGGCCCGGGCAGCCGATCCCGTACGCCGGGCTGATCTCCTTCTACACGGTCGCGCTGCTGTGCCCGCCCCGGGTCCGACTGGCCGTGGGCGCGCTCACGGTCGTGGCGGTCGCCGTGTCCGTGGGGTGGGACACGGGGTCCGCGCGCGAACTGCTCTTCACCCTCTTCGTCTCGGGCGCGGCCTACGCGCTGGGGCGCCTCCAGCACACCCGGCAGGCCTACACCGCCGCGGTGGAGGACCGCGCGGCCCAGCTGGAACGGGCGAACCGGATCGAGGCGGAGCAAGCGGCCGCCCGGGAGCGGGCCCGGATCGCCCGGGAGATGCACGACGTCCTCTCGCACGCCGTCAGCATCATGATCGTGCAGGCGGAGGCGGGTCCGGTGGCTGTGCGGCGGGCCCCCGAGCGGGCCGAGGCGGCCTTCGACGCGATCGCGGAGACCGGTCGGGACGCGATGGCCCAGCTGCGGACGATGCTGGGCGTGCTCCGGACCGACGACGCCTCGCCGCGCCGCCCGCAGCCGGGGATCGCGGAGCTGGCGGAGCTGCTGGAGCGGGTCCGGGCCAGCGGGCTGACGGTGTCGTACGAGCGGACCGGCGCGGTCCGCGCGCTGCCCGCCGCGCTGGAGGCGACCGTGCACCGAGTGGTGCAGGAGGCGCTGACGAACGTGGTGAAGCACGCCGGGGCGGCGCGGGTGACGGTCACGCTGGAGTACGGGCCGCGGGTGCTCGGGGTGACGGTGGTCGACGACGGGGCCGACGGCCGGCATGGTCGCGGGCACGGGTTGATCGGGATCCGGGAGCGGGCCGCCGCCCACGGCGGCACGGCCCGGTGCGGTCCGGGCCCGGCCGGCCGGGGCTTCGAGGTGCGCGTCAGCCTTGTAGCCTCCCCGCTGGAGGTGGGGAATTGACGATCCGTGTGGTGGTCGCGGACGACCAGGAGCTGGTGCGCGCCGGCTTCGCGATGATCCTGGACGCCCAGGAGGACATCGAGGTCGTCGCGGAGGTGGGCGACGGCGCGGCGGCGGTGGCCGCGGTGCGGGAGCTGGCCCCGGACGTGGCGCTGTTGGACGTCCGGATGCCGGTCATGGACGGGATCGAGGCGTGCCGGGCGATCACGGCGCGCGGCGCCTGCCGGACGGTGATGCTGACGACGTTCGACGCGGACGAGTACGTGTACGAGGCGCTGCACGCGGGGGCCAGCGGCTTCCTGCTGAAGGACGTGCGGCGGGACGATCTGGTGCACGCGGTACGGGTGGTGACGGCGGGCGATTCCCTGCTGGCGCCCTCGGTGGCGCGGCGGCTGATCGAGGAGTACACGGCGGCGACGGCGCGGGACCGGCTCGGGTCGGCGGCGGAGTCGGCCGCGGCCGCCGAGGCCGAGGCCGCGCGCCGGTTGGCGGGGCTGACGGCCCGGGAGCGGGAGACCCTGCTGCACCTCGGGCGGGGGCTGTCGAACGCGGAGATCGCGAGCGCGCTGGTGGTGAGCGAGCACACGGTCAAGTCGCACGTGGGGAACGTGCTGGCGAAGCTCGGGCTGCGGGACCGGATCCAGGCGGTGATCTGCGCGTACGAGACGGGGCTGATCACTCCCTCTGCCCTCTCTCCCTCTGAAGGTTCTCCCTCTGGAGAGTGAGGGGTGGGCGTGTCGACTCCCCCGCGCCGGCTAGTTGTCACACCGCTGAAGACCCCTCTCGCTGGTGATCCGCAACCACCCCTGTGAGCAGCACCATTGAGTCATCGGGGGCCGCGGTGGCCGCCGGAACGCGCAGTCACTCACAGGGGGACACCATGAACGCTCGTACCCGCACGTTGATCGCCGCCACACTGGTCCTGGGGATCGCCTCGGGCCCGGTGCTCGCCCACGCGGCCCCGGCCCCGGCCGCGGCCTCCGTTTCGGCCGTCGCTTCCGGGGTCGCCGCGCCCACGGTCCCGACCCCGCCGAACGCGGCGGCGCTGGCGGAGGCGATCGCCGGGCTCGGCGCCGAGAACGAGCACGCGACCGCGGCCCTGGTGCGCGTGGGCGGCACCAGCGGCAGCTGGCAGGGAAGTGCGGGCGTCTCGGACGTGCGCACCGGCCGCCCGGCGATCGCGGAGGGCCGCTTCCGGGTGGGTTCGGTGACGAAGACCTTCACCGCGGCGGTGGTGCTCCAGCTGGTGGCCGAGGGCAAGGTGGGCCTGGACGAGACCGTCCAGCACTGCTTGCCCGGCCTGCTGCCGGACACCTTCAAGGCCGTGACCGTGCGCCAGCTGCTCAACTACACGAGCGGCATCCAGTCGGCCGACGGCCCCGGCGACGGCTTCGAGAACGCCTGCCCCCACCGGTTCGACATCAGCGACCCGCACGCCATGATCGCCAACGCGGTGGCCAAGGGGCCCGCTTTCGACCCGGGGGCCAAACAGGAGTACCTCAACATCGGCTACACGATCCTGGGCGTCCTGATCGAGAAGCTGACGGGCACCTCGTACGCGAAGGCGGTCGAGGCCCGGATCGCCAAGCCCCTCGGGCTGCGCGACACTTCCTCCCCCGGGCCGCTGCGCGTCCGGATCCAGGGTCCGCACCATCACGGCTACCAGGCGGTCCCGCGGGCGGGCAGGGCCCGCGAGTTGGTCGACGTGAGCGACTGGAACGTCTCCGCCCAGTTCGCCGCGGGCGACCTCGTCTCGACCACGGCGGATCTGGAGCGCTTCACCGTGGCCCTCTTCAGCGGGCGGCTCGTACCGAAGACGCAGTTGGAGGAGATGTTCACCGTGCCCAAGGTGAAGAACACGGACGGCCAGGACGCGGATCTGACCGCGGGCATGAAGCGCTTCGTGCTGCCGGGCGGGGTGGTCGCCTGGGGCAAGACGGGCGCCCGCCCCGGCTACAACACGGTGATCGGCGGCACCCGCGACCTCTCCCGGACGCTGGTCTACTCGCTCAACTCCACGGACGCGAAGGGCCAGGAGATGAACCCGATAGCCGAGAAGCTGGTGATGGCGGCCTTCAAGAAGTGACGTCGGACATCGCTTCCAGCCGCTTGATCATCCGGCGGAGCACCAGCAGCGGGATCACCCCGAACACGCCGAACGACATGTCGATGAGGCTCCACCCGAAGGGGATGCCGCGGATCGGTCCGCAGATCAGGGCCAGCGGGATGATTCCGGCGCAGGCGATCATGCCCGCCTCGACGATCCAGATGTTGCGGACCGGGTCGCGGTGGACTCCGTAGAAGAACACCGCGATCACCAGGTGGGCGAAGGCCAGCCAGTCGGTTCCGTAAAGGAGGAAGGGGTAGTCCGCATCGGCCCGCTCCAGCCCCTCGCCGACCCGCCGCAGCCACTCGTGGGAGATCAAGGAGTTGGCCCAGTGGAGCTCACTGACCAGCGGGAAGGCAGTGAGACCGCTGAGCACCAAGCACACGATGAACAGGGCCAGCCAGGCCCTGATCCGACGCAGCAGAACGCCTCGTTCGATCATGGACTGAAGAGTACGCCGATTTCTGAACACGTTCAGCAAAATCTCTGAACATGTTCAGTTTCCTCTCCCGGCGCAGCCCTTCCCCACCTCAGAGGCCGACGATCGCGTTCCAGCGCTTCGCGAAGGACTGGCGCTCCGCCGTCGAGATGTCCCGGGCCACGACGAGCCGCTTGCGCATCTCGTCGTCGGGGAAGATCAGCGGGTTCGCGGCCAGTTCGGCGGTGTCCTTGTCATCGGAGCCGGCCAGCACCTCGCGGGCGGCGGGCACCGGGCAGACGTAGTTGACGGAGGCGGCGAGCTCGGCAGCGATCTCGGGCTGGTAGTAATGGTCGACGAGGGCCTCGGCGCTGGCCTTGTGGCGGGCCAGGTTCGGGATGAGCAGGCTCTCGGCCCACAGCTCGGCGCCTTCCTCCGGGACCACGAACTCGATGTCGGGGTTGTCCGCCTGGAGTTGGATCGCGTCGCCGGAGTAGGCCTGGCAGGCGAGCACGTCGCCCTTGCTCAGGTCCGAGGTGTAGTCGTTCCCCGTGAAGCGGCGGATGTGCTTCTTCTGGACCATCTCCTCCACCTGGTCGCAGACCCGGTGGAAGTCCGACTCGGTCCAGCGCGTGACGTCGACGCCGTTGCCCTGCATCAGCAGGGAGAAGGACTCGTCGAGCCCGGAGAAGAGCGTCACCTTGCCCGCGAGGTCGGGGTGCCAGAGCTCCTTGGTGGACTTGAGCTCCCGGCCCAGCGCCTTGCGGTTGTAGGCGATGCCGGTGATCCCCGACTGCCAGGGGACCGTGTGCAGGCGCCCCTGGTCGAAGGCCGGGGCACGCAGCTGCGGGTCCAGGTACTTCGCCACGTTCGGCTGGGTCGCGCGGTTCATGGTCTGGGCCCAGCCGAGCCGGACGAACCGGGCCGCCATCCAGTCGCTGACCACCACCAGGTCGCGGCCGGTCTCCTGGTGGTTCATCAGGGCCGGGCTGACCTTGCCGAAGAACTCGTCGTTGTCGTTGATCTCCTCGGTGTACTTCACCTCGATCCCGGTCCGCTTCGAGAAGGCGTCCAGCGTCGGGCGCCGGGTCTCGTCCTCCTCGTCGGTGTCGATGTAGAGCGGCCAGTTCGCGAAGGCCAGGCTCCGGTCGGCGGCGGAGCGGTCCGTGCCTTCCCGTCGGTCCTCCGGGACATAGGCGGCGGGCACGCCACAACCGACGAGGCCGGCCAACAGGCCCGCGGCGCCGAGGCCGCGCAGGGCCGCGCGGCGGGAGAGAGCGAGTTCAGGCATGCGCACAGACTGGGCGAACGCGAAGGGGCGGGCAATAGACATGTTGTCTACTGCCCGCCCCTTGAGCGAACGGCGGTGAACGGTGCGCCGACAGGTCGGCGACCGGTCAGCCGTCGTCAGCCGTCGTCAGCCGTCGTCAGCCGTCGTCAGCCGTCGAGCGAGGTCATCACGTGCTTGATGCGGGTGTAGTCCTCGAAGCCGTAGGCCGAGAGGTCCTTGCCGTAGCCGGACTTCTTGTACCCGCCGTGCGGCATCTCGGCGACCAGCGGGATGTGGGTGTTGATCCACACGCAGCCGAAGTCGAGGTTCTTGGACATGCGCATCGCGCGGCCGTGGTTCTTGGTCCACACGGAGGAGGCGAGGGCGAACTCGACGCCGTTCGCGTACTCCAGGGCCTGCGACTCGTCCGTGAAGGACTGGACGGTGATGACGGGCCCGAAGACCTCGTTCTGGATGATCTCGTCGTCCTGCTTCAGGCCGGAGACCACGGTCGGGGCGTAGAAGTAGCCCTTCTCGCCGACCTGGTGGCCACCCGCCTCCACCTTGGCGTGCGCGGGGAGGCGCTCGATGAAGCCCGCGACCTGCTTCAGCTGGTTCGGGTTGTTCAGCGGGCCGTAGAGCACGTCCTCGTCGTCCGGCTGACCGGTCTTGGTGTCGGCCGCGTTCTTGGCGAGCGCCGCGACGAACTCGTCGTGGATCGACTCGTGGACGAGGACGCGGGTCGCGGCGGTGCAGTCCTGGCCCGCGTTGAAGAAGCCCGCGACCGCGATGTCCTCGGCGGCCTTGGCGATGTCGGCGTCCTCGAAGACGACGACCGGGGCCTTGCCGCCCAGCTCCAGGTGGACGCGCTTGACGTCCTTGGCGGCGCTCTCGGCGACCTGCATGCCCGCGCGCACCGAACCGGTGATGGAGGCCATCGCCGGGGTGGCGTGCTCGACCATCGCCTTGCCGGTCTCCCGGTCACCGCACACGACGTTGAAGACGCCCTTGGGCAGGATCGAGTCGATGATCTCGGCCATCAGGATCGTGGAGGCCGGGGTGGTGTCCGAAGGCTTGAGGACCACGGTGTTGCCCGCGGCGATGGCCGGGGCGAACTTCCACACGGCCATCATCATCGGGTAGTTCCACGGCGCGACCTGCGCGCAGACGCCGACCGGCTCGCGGCGCACGATGGAGGTCATGCCCTCCATGTACTCGCCGGCCGAACGGCCTTCCAGCAGACGGGCGGCGCCCGCGAAGAAGCGGATCTGGTCCACCATCGGCGGCAGCTCCTCGCTGGCCGTGAGGCCCAGCGGCTTGCCGGTGTTCTCGGACTCGGTGGCCACCAGCTCCTCGGCGCGCGCCTCGAAGGCGTCCGCGATCTTCAGGAGGGCCTTCTGGCGCTCGGCGGGGGTGGTGTCGCGCCAGCCCGGGAAGGCCGCCGCGGCGGCGGCCATGGCGGCGTCGACGTCTTCCTGCCCGGACAGCGGGGCGCTGGCGTACACCTCGCCGGTGGCGGGGTTGACCACCTCGGTGGTCCGCCCGTCGGCGGCGTCCTTGAACTCCCCGCCGATGTAGTTGCGCAGACGACGCAGTTCGCTGGTCACTACGGCCACTCTCCTGATCACATGTCCAATGGTTGAGACAAAAGCCCAGCCTAGCCGCTGTGGAGACGCTTTCGACAGAGCCGGACGCCACGAACTACGAAATCCGCGTAATCCGAGACCTCGAACAACGAATTACATCGGTTACCGCTTGCGGAACAGACGACTCCTCGTGCACAGTGAGGTCGTGGTCAGTCGAAGCGCAGATTCCAGGAACAGACAACCGTCCCCTTCGGTCGATGCTGTGTCCCTGGCGATCATCGAGCAACTGCAAGAGGACGGACGCCGCCCCTACGCGGCGATCGGCAAGGCCGTGGGCCTCTCCGAAGCCGCCGTGCGCCAGCGCGTGCAGAAGCTGCTCGACCAGGGCGTCATGCAGATCGTGGCCGTCACCGACCCGCTCACCGTGGGCCTGCGGCGTCAGGCGATGGTCGGCATCAACGTCGAGGGAGACCTCGACCCGGTGGCCGACGCGCTGACCGCGATGGCCGAGTGCGAGTACGTGGTGATGACCGCGGGTTCCTTCGACCTGATGGTGGAGATCGTCTGCGAGGACGACGACCACCTGCTCGACACGATCAACAAGAAGATCCGCGCGCTCCCCGGCGTGCGATCAACCGAAAGCTTCGTTTACCTGAAGCTGAAGAAGCAGACCTACATGTGGGGAACCCGATAACCGTGAGCCAGGACCTCTCCAAGACCGCGTACGACCACCTGTGGATGCACTTCACCCGCATGTCGTCCTACGAGAACGCGCCCGTCCCCACCATCGTCCGGGGCGAGGGCACCTACATCTGGGACGACAAGGGCAAGCGCTACCTGGACGGTCTCGCCGGACTGTTCGTGGTCAACGCCGGTCACGGCCGCAAGGAACTGGCCGAGGTCGCCTACAAGCAGGCGCAGGAACTCGCGTTCTTCCCGATCTGGTCGTACGCGCACCCCAAGGCCGTCGAGCTGGCCGAGCGCCTCGCCCACTACGCGCCCGGCGACCTGAACAAGGTCTTCTTCACCACCGGTGGCGGCGAGGCCGTCGAGACCGCGTGGAAGCTCGCCAAGCAGTACTTCAAGCTGCAGGGCAAGCACACCAAGTACAAGGTCATCTCGCGTGCGGTGGCCTACCACGGCACCCCGCAGGGCGCCCTGTCCATCACCGGCCTGCCGGCGCTCAAGGCCCCCTTCGAGCCGCTGGTGCCCGGCGCGCACAAGGTGGTCAACACCAACATCTACCGCGCCCCGATCCACGGCGACGACCCGGTGGCCTACGGCCGCTGGTGCGCCGACCAGATCGAGCAGGAGATCCTGTTCGAGGGCCCGGACACCGTCGCCGCCGTCTTCCTGGAGCCGGTGCAGAACGCCGGTGGCTGCTTCCCGCCGCCGCCCGGCTACTTCCAGCGCGTCCGCGAGATCTGCGACCAGTACGACGTACTGCTCGTCTCCGACGAGACGATCTGCGCCTTCGGTCGCCTCGGCACGATGTTCGCCTGTGACAAGTTCGACTACATCCCGGACATGATCACCTGCGCCAAGGGCATGACCTCGGGCTACTCCCCGATCGGTGCCTGCATCATCTCGGACAAGCTCGCCGAGCCGTTCTACAAGGGTGACAACACCTTCCTGCACGGCTACACCTTCGGTGGCCACCCGGTCTCCTCCGCCGTGGCCCTCGCCAACCTCGACATCTTCGACAAGGAGGGCCTCAACCAGCACGTGCTGGACCACGAGGACGCCTTCTTCTCGACGCTGAAGAAGCTGCACGACCTGCCGATCGTCGGTGACGTCCGCGGCAACGGCTTCTTCTACGGCATCGAGCTCGTCAAGGACAAGAACACCAAGGAGTCCTTCACGGACGAGGAGACGGAGCGCGTGCTCTACGGCTTCCTCTCCAAGGCGCTCTTCGAGAACGGCCTCTACTGCCGCGCCGACGACCGTGGCGACCCGGTCATCCAGCTGGCCCCGCCGCTGATCGCCGACCAGGGCACCTTCGACGAGATCGAAGGAATCCTGCGCTCGGTGCTCACCGAGGCGTGGACCAAGCTCTAGATCAGACCCCGGCACCGCCGGCCCCCACGGCCCGGATCCTCCGTTCGAGTGAGAACGAGAGGGTCCGGGCCGTGTGCTGTAGCCAGCCAAGACGTTCATCTCTTTACATCTCATTGCGGCGCCAGTGACCAAGCGGGCTCCGCTTCGTTCCCCCGGACGGAGGTGTACGCCATGGTTGCTCCACCGGACAACGACGTGCTCTGGGCACGCTCACTGCACTACTCCCACAGCGGATCGCCCGGCCTCATCGGTGTCTCGATCGGCGTCCGCCAGGGCGAGGTCCTCGCCGTCACGGGCCCCCGCGGCAGCGGCAAGACCACGCTGCTGCACTGCCTTTCCGGGCAGCTCGTGCCCGAACAGGGCGAGGTCTGGTTCGACGGCGTCCCCGTGCACACCATGGGGACGCTGGCCCGGGAGCGGCTGCGCCGCGACCGGTTCGGCTGGATCGGCCCCGAGCCCGGGCTGCTGCCGGAGCTGAAGGTGTGGGAGAACGCCGCGCTGCCGCTGCTCCTCGCGGGCGCCCCGCACCGCGTCGCCAAACACGCCGCCTGCGAGTGGCTGGACCGGCTCGACATCGGCGGCTTCGCCCGCAAGCGCCCCGGCGCCCTGACCCGCGCCGAGTCGCAGCGGGTGGCCCTGGCGCGGGCCCTGGTCGGGGACCCCTCGGTGATCTTCGCGGACGAACCGACGGCCCCGCTGCACCGCACCGAGCAGGCCACCCTGCTCCGTACCCTGACCACCGCCGCCCGCTCGCACGGGATCACCGTGCTGCTGGCCACGCACGACGAGCGGACCGCCGAGGTCGCCGACCGCCGCGTGGCGCTCCTCGACGGCCGCCCGGCGCCGACCGCGGCCGGGGGCGCGGAGGCGGGCATGGCGGCGGAGCCGGGCGCGGAGGCGGACCCGAGCGGGGACGCGGACACCGCCGCGGCCGGTCCGGGGCTGGCGACGGAAGCGGAGGGTCAGGGCGCGTGCTCGCTCTCCGCCTGACCCGGGGCTCCCGGCCGCTCGTCCAGTTCCGTCGACTGCTGGTCGCGGCCGCCTCGGCCGGCACCGGTTTCCTGCTGCTGTACGTGCTGGCGGGGGCGCTCGCCGGCCCTGCCGGATCGTTCCCCCGGCTGTTGTGGGCGCTCGTCCCGCTCGCCGTGACCGTGCACTTCGCCGTCGCGGTGGCCCGTACCGACCCGGCCACCCGACCCCGCGAAGGGATGGACGCGGCAGGACTGGGGCCCGTACGGCGCGTGCTCGTCGCCGCGATCTCCACCGCCATCGCCTGCACCCTGGGCAGCGCGGTCGCCCTCGCCGCCTTCCTGCACCTGCGCGGGGAGGTCTCCGGGCTGCCCTTCGACGGGGCCGGTGCCTCGCTCCTGCACGCCGACCGACCGCTGCCGGTGGCCGCCGCCCTCACCCTGCTCGCGCTGGTCCCGATCATCGCCTCGGCCACCGTGGCCCTCGCCCTGCGGCCCGGGGCGCGGGCGCGCCGCACCCCGCAGGCCGAACTTCCGTGGGGGATCTCACTCACCGCCTGCGGGCTGGCGGTCGAGGCCTACGCGGGCCGCGGCGGCCCCGGGATGCTCACGGGCTGGGCGCTCACCGCCGTCGGGCTGTCGCTCGCCGGGCCCGGACTGGCCTACGCCTGCGGCACCCTCGTCCAGGCGGTGCGCCCCGGCGCGACGCGGCTGCTCGCGGGCCGGATCCTGCAGGAGGAGGCGCCCCGGGTCGGCCGCCCGCTCGGCGTGCTGTGCGCGGTGGCGGCCGGGGCGCTGACCGCCCTGGCCCTGCGCGAGCGGGGCGGACTGCACGTACCGCTGGGGCCGCTGACCGGACCGACGGCCGCGCTGGTCGGCGCCTGCGCCGCCGCGACCCTGCTGACCACCGCCGTCGAGATCCGCCAGGGCCGGTCACCGGCCCGCGAGGCGCTGCGCGGCCTGGGCGGCGCGGCCGGGGTGCTGCGCGGCGCGGTGGCGCTGCGGGCCGTCGCCCTGCTCGTGGTCTGCCTTCCGCTCAGCTGGGGTGTGGCGCAGCTGACGGTGACCGCCTTGACCCACTGACGCGGACAGCCCTTAGGGTGGGCGAAATGGCTTACCCGGACATCGAGATCGAGACCCTCGCCGAATTCGACCAGGTCGTCGCCCGCGGGGACCTGAGCGGCTACCGCATCCAGTCGGTCAACCTGCTGGAGCGCACCCTCGCCCTGCTGTCGAGCGACACCACCGCGGCCGTCTTCCTGGGCTGCCCCATGGAGCCGGACGCGGCCGCGAAGGTGCGCGCGGACGGGGCGCTGGTCTTCCCGCCGGTGCCCGATCTGCCGTTCAACCCCTACCGGGGGCTGCTCTACACGCCGGAGGAGCTGTTCGCCTCGCTGTCCGCCGGGTACGAGGCCACCCCGGACGCCGAGGCGTACTCCTGGTTCCAGGAGACGAAGGCCGACGGCGACGTCCTCTCCTCCATGCTGCGGTCCCTCCACGACGACGCCATCTCGGACGCCCTGGACGAGCACCTCACGGGCGCGCGGGTGGTGGGCGTCATGGGCGGGCACGCCATGGCCCGTGGCGGCCCGGCCTACGCGGGCGCGGCCCGACTGGGGCGGAGCCTGGCCCGGACCGGGCTGACCGTGGCCACCGGCGGCGGACCCGGCGCGATGGAGGCGGCGAACCTGGGTGCGTACCTGGCCCCGGCCGCGGACGACGCGCTCACGGAGGCCCTGAAAATGCTGGCCGAGGCGCCGTCGTTCGCCCCGTCGGTCTCCGAGTGGGCGCGGGCCGCCTTCGCCGTGCGGGAGCGCTGGCCCGACGGCGGTGACTCGGTGGGCATCCCGACCTGGTTCTACGGCCACGAGCCGCCGAACGCCTTCGCGGGCCACATCGCGAAGTACTTCGCGAACGCGGTGCGCGAGGACGGGCTCCTCGCCCGGTCCAACGCGGGCGTGGTCTTCCTGCCGGGCGCCGCGGGGACCGTCCAGGAGATCTTCGACAACGCCACCCCGAACTACTACGGGTCGCGCGGCGAGCCCGCCCCGATGATCCTGGTCGACCGGGAGCACTGGACCGAGCGGCTCCCGGCGTGGCCGCTGCTCCAGGCCCTGGCGGCGGGCCGACCGATGGAGTCCCGGATCGCCCTGGTCGACTCCGTCGACGAGGTTCCGGCGACACTCGCGTCATTCGTTTAGGGGTACGAGGCAACTTCCGGGGCCGATAGGCCGTCTGGCATAGGTAATAGATACGTAAAACCTGCCAGACGTGAACGGAGCCCTCTGTGCTCATAGGCCTGCTGACCGCTGTCGCGGCTTCCATCTGCTACGGCACGGGATCCGTCCTACAAGCCGTGGGCTCCCGCAAGGCTGCCCGGAGTTCCGAGGCGGGCGCGGGGGTCACCCAGCACGGGGGCCCGAACCTCGCCTCCACCGCGAAAGCGGCGATGACCTGGGAGTTCATCGTCGGCACCATCCTGGACTTCCTGGGGTTCGGACTCGGTGCGCTGGCCGCCCGGCTGCTGCCGCTGTTCCTCTCCCAGACGGTCATCAGCGCCAACCTGGTGATCACCGCCGTGCTGAGCGTGAAGATGCTCGGCATCCGGCTGACCCGCAAGGAGTGGACCTCGATCGGTGTCGTCTGCGGCGCGCTGGTGCTGCTGGCGACGGCCGCGGGCCATGAGGGCGGACACCACGCCGCGGCCGCCACGCACTGGTGGCTGCTGGCGGTGACCGTGCTGATCATCGGCGGCGGCACGGTGGCCGTGCGGTTCCTCGGTGGGCGGGCGGCGATCCTGGCGGGTCTGCTGTCCGGTCTGGCGTTCGGTGCGCTGGGTGTGGGCGTGCGGATCCTGGACGGCATCGAGCCGTTCTCGCTCGGTGCGCTGCTGGCGGACCCGGCCCTGTACGCGATCTTCCTCGCCGGGACCGGCGGCATGTACCTGCACACCGTGGCCCTGCAGATCGGCTCGGTGAACGGTGCGACCGCCGCGCTGGTCGTGGGCGAGACGGTGCTGCCGGGGGCCATCGGCGTCCTGTGGCTCGGGGACGCGTCCCGGCCGGGGCTGGCGTGGTTGGCCGTACTGGGCTTCGTCCTGGCGGTGGCCGGTGCGGTCGCGGTGGCCTGGTTCGGCAACCACGACGGCGCCGAAGCCGAAGCCACCCCCAACACCAAAACGGACCCCCCAGTCCCGGTCCCCTAACCCCCGGCCCGGGCCGGGCCGACCGCCGCGACCCGTCCTCGCCCCGGCCCGGACTCATCCAGCCTCCGGCGGGCCCTCAAACGCCGGGCAGGCTGGACATGCCCTCCGGGCACTCCATCCCAGCCCGCACCACCCCAGCCCCGCCGGCGTTTGAGGCGCCGCCCGAGGCACGGACTGGCCGCGCGGGCCCGGCCAGGGCGCGCCACCCCAGCTCCGCCGGACGCCACCCCAGCCCCGCCGGCGTTTGAGGCGCCGCCGGAGGCGCGGACGGGCCGCACGGGCCCGGCCAGGGCGCGCCGCCCCAGCCCCGCCGGACGCCACCCCAGCCCCGCCGGCGTTTGAGGCGCCGCCGGAGGCACGGACGGCCCGCACGGGCCCGGCCAGGGCGCGCCACCCCAGCTCCGCCGGGGGCGGTGGTTACTCCGGGGGGAGGACGACCACCTCGGACGGGGTGAAGGTGACCGTGATCCGGTCGCCGGGGGCCGGCGCCCCCGCCCAGCCGCACTCGGCCTCCAGCACCGGCCCCGCCGCAGCCCGCACCCGCAGCGCCACATGCGTCCCCCGAAACGTCCGCGCCTCCACCACGCACCCCAGCCCGGAGGGCCCCGGCACCACCCCCGCCGACCGCACCAGCACCCGGCACGCCCCCTCCGGGGACCCCTCCGGCACCGGGATCCGCCCCCACACGGTCCGCGCCACGCCCCCTGAGACCTCCGCCGGAACCACGTTCTCGAAGCCGAGGAACCGCGCCACGAACTCCGACGCGGGCCGCTGCCAGACCTCCAGCGGGGTCCCGACCTGGGCGATCCGCCCCTCCCGCATGACCACCACCCGGTCGGCGAGCGCGAACGCCTCGCCCTGGTCGTGCGTCACGGCGAGCACGGTCGTACCGAGCCGGGAGAACAGCTCCCGCAGCTCGACGACGAGTCGCTCCCGCAGCCCCCGGTCCAGCTGCCCCAACGGCTCGTCGAGCATCAGCAGCCGCGGCGACGGAGCCAGCGCCCGGGCCAGCGCCACCCGCTGCTGTTCGCCGCCGGACAGGGAGGCCACGGCCCGGCGCTGCGCCCCCGGCAGGCCGACCAGCTCCAGCAGCTCCGCCACCCGGACCTCGTACGACGACCGCGCCGCACCCCGCATCCGCAGGCCGAAGGCCACGTTCCCGCCGACGTCGCGGTGCGGGAAGAGCTGGTGGTCCTGGAACATCAGGCCCACCCCCCGCCGGTGCACCGGCACCCCGCGCTGGTCGGCCCCGCCGAGCCGCACCCGCCCGCCCGCGGTCGCCTGGAGTCCGGCGACCACCCGCAGCAGCGTGGACTTCCCGCTGCCGCTCGGCCCGAGCACGCACACGGTCTCGTGCTCGGCGACCGCCAGGTCCACGGCGTCCACGACCGCGCGCTCGCCGAAGCGCACCGACACCGCGCTCAGTTCCAGCAGGGTCATCAGAACTCTCCGGAGGTCTTGTCGGGGCGCAGCCGCTCCAGCGCCAGCAAGGACGCCGCGCACACCAGCATGAGGATCGTGCTCAGGGCCATCGCCTGCCCGTAGTTCATCTCGCCCGCGCGCCCCAGCAGCCGGGCCACGGCCACGGGCAGCGTCGGGTGGTCGGGCCGGGCGATGAAGACGGTCGCCCCGAACTCGCCGAGCGAGACCGCGAAGGCGAAGCCGGCGGCGATCAGCAGCGCCCGCCGCACCAGCGGCAGGTCCACCTCCCGCCAGGCCCGCAGCGGCGAGGCCCCCAGCACCGCCGCGGCCTCGCGCAGCCGGCCGTCCACCGCGCGCAGGACGGGCAGCATGGTCCGTACGACGAAGGGGACGCCGACCAGCGCCTGGGCCAGCGGCACCAGGATCCACGAGGTGCGCAGGTCCAGCGGCGGCTCGTCCAGGGTGATCAGGAAGCCGAAGCCGACCGTCACGGCCGACACGCCCAGCGGAAGCATCAACAGCGCGTCGAACCCGCGCACGAAGCGGCCCCCGCGCCGGGTGAGCGCCGCGGCCGCGAGCCCCCCGACGAGCAGGGCGATGGCGGTGGCGGCCAGGGCGTACTGGAGGGAGTTCCAGATCGCCTCCAGCGGCGGCACCAGGAAGGTCCCGCCGCCGGCGCCCGCCTCTTGCAGGGCCCGGTAGTAGCGGAAGCCGTAGCCCCCGGGCGCGTCGAAGGACCGTTCCACCAGGACCCCGAGCGGCAGCACGATCAGCAGCGCGACCGTCAGCAGGACCGCGCCGAGCAGCAGCCGCTGCCCGATGCCGCGCGGCCGCTGGGCCGTCCCCGCGGGATCGACCAGGCGCAGCGCGGTCTCCCGCTTGCGCACGGTCCAGGCGTGGACGCCCAGGATCGCGCCGACGGCCACGAACTGCACCATCGTCAGGACGGCGGCGGTCGGCAGGTCGAGCAGCTGCGCGGTCTGCCGGTAGACCTCCACCTCCAGGGTGGAGTACGCCGGTCCGCCGAGGATCTGCACGACGCCGAAGGAGGTGAAGGTGAACAGGAACACCATCAGGGCGGCCGCGGCGACGGCCGGGCCGAGCGCGGGCAGGGTCACCCGGCGCCAGGCGGCGAACCGCCCCGCCCCGAGCACCCGGGCGGCCTCCTCCTGGCGCGGATCGAGCTGCGCCCAGAGGCCGCCGACCGTGCGGACGACCACGGCGTAGTTGAAGAAGACGTGGGCGAGCAGGATCGCCCAGACGGTGGTGTCCAGCCGTACGCCCCACAGCTCGTCCAGCATCCCGCCGCGTCCGACCAGGGCCAGGAAGGCGGTGCCGACGACCACGGTGGGCAGCACGAAGGGAACGGTGACGACCGCCCGCAGCAGCTGCTTGCCCGGGAACTCGAAGCGGGCGAAGACGTAGGCACCGGGCAGCGCGATCAGCAGGGTCAGCGCGGTCGAGGCGAGCGCCTGCCACGTGGTGAACCAGAGCACGTCGGCGATGTCGGGCCGGGCGAGGACCTCGCCGATCCGGCCGAACTGCCAGCCGTCGTCGCTCCGCAGCCCGCGGCCGACGATCGCGGCGACCGGGTAGGCGAAGAACAGGCCGAAGAAGGCGAGGGGCAGGGCCATCAGGGCCAGCCGCAGCGCAAGCGCCCGACGCCCCTCGGCGCCCGGCGACGGCCCGACCTGACCGGACCCGGGGGGGGGGGGGGGGGGGGGGGGGGGGGGGGGGGGGGGGGGGGGGGGGGGGGGGGGGGGGGGGGGGGGGGGGGGGGGGGGGGGGGGGGGGG
>NZ_JBVHUE010000036.1:0-83836 GCF_055565515.1 Streptomyces sp. NPDC028419
GCTGGACGGGGGTCTGCATCACCTGCCAGAGGCCCCTCCTCGACACGGCACACACAACCCCAAGATCAAGAACAACCTAACGAAGTCCTACTAGGGGTGGTCCCGTAGATGATCTTTGAGTCGCCCTGGGCAGGGTCGGTCGCGGTGCGATCCGTTGGCCCATCCGGCGATGGCGAGGTTGTGCATGCGGGCGATGCCGAGGACGGCGTGGTGGACTCCGTCGACCTTGAGTCGGCTGAGTCGGCAGTCGCGGAGGATCTTCCAGGTCTTCATGCGGGCGAAGACGTGCTCGACGCGGGCGCGGACCTGCTTGTGGGACTTGTTGTGCGCCTGCTTCCAGTCGGGCAGGTCTTCGCCTTTGCGGCGGTGGTGCGGCATGACGAGTCCGGTGCCGGGATAGCCGCCGTCGGCGATCGTGAGTGTCTTGCCGACGGCGGCTTTGGCGCCGGATTCCTCCCATGCCTTGCAGGCGTTGCGGTTTCCGACATGCGGCCGGCCGACCACGACGACCAGGCGGGTGTCGGCGTCGATGACGATCTGGTGGTTCGTGGAATATCGGTAGTTCTTGGACTGCTCTGCCACGGCGTGGTCGAGGGTGGGCACCAGGGTGCCATCCACGATCATCACGGTGTCCTTGGCGAACCGCTTGCGGGGCTGCAGGGTGCGCATCGGCCCGAGGTGGTCGATGATGCGGTCCGCGGCCGACTTCGAGACCCCGAACAGCGGAGCGAGCTGGCGCATCGTCAAGTTCGTGCGCCAGTACACCGCCACCAGCAGAGCACGGTCCTCCAGCAGACGGCTCCACGGCCGGCCCTTGCGGACCGCGTCCGCACCCTCGCGCCGCAACACGGTCACCAGCTTCCCGAAACAGCGCGGACTCAGCCCCGTGAACAGGGCTATCCAAGACGGCTCCGACGCCGTGATCACACCAGCCACACCAAGATCATCCAACCTGTGACCAGCAGTTACGGGACAACCCTTAGTCTCCCTCCCGCCACTGGCCAGCGTCCACGAGGCGGCCGACGACGTCACGGACCTGGTCGGTGGTGACTGCGGCCAGGTCGGCACCTGGCTCCAGCCAGATGGCGTCCAGCAGTGCGGTCCACGAGGCCCGCTTTGTCTCCAGCGGGGCGACGATCGAGTACGGCCAGCCGGGCATCAGCTGGTGAATGCCAAGGCCTCGGCCGACGGTGTGGCCGAACGAGGGGTCAGAGCACGTGCCGGCGTCCGGCCGCAACCATGGGGTCACGTCCACCACCAACACCAGGCTCGCTGAACGCCGTGCTCGACCAGCCCCACGATGCCAGCCTCCGAGCCTCAGCGAACCTGATCACAGCATCGGATCCGCCGGCCTTTTGCACGTCTGGTGGAACAGCGGAAGCGTGCCGAGCAAGTTCGAGACCCGTTCGCCCCCGGACCGTAAACGGCAGGCTCAGGGCGGGAACCGTGGTGACGCGAGCAGGTACAGATATCCGCCTGCGGCCCAATGGGTGCGCTTGCACGCCTCCGGATCATTGCAGTATGGCGTTCATGACCGCTTTGGCGATGGGTGCGCCGAGCCGGCCGCCGCCGATGTCGGCGGGTGAGATGTTCATGTCCTCGGGGTCGATGAACACGGCCACGGCGACGGGGGAGGTTCCGTCCTTCTGTTTGGCGTAGGAGACGAACCAGGCGTAGGGGCGTTCGTCGTCCACGTTCATGCCGTGTTCGGCGGTGCCGGGTTTCCCGCCGACGGTCGCTCCGGGGACATGTGCTCCGTCGGCGGTTCCCTCGCGGACGGCGTGCTCCATCATCTCCTGCACCTTCTTCGCGGTGCGTTCGGAGACGGCCTGGCCGTGCGCTGTGGAGGTGGTCTTTGCGATGACGGACAGGTCGGGGGCTTGGATCTGCTCGACGAGGTAGGGCTTCATGACGGTGCCGTTGTTGGCGATGCCGGCGGCGACCATGGCCATCTGCATGGGTGTGCTGGTCAGGCTTCCCTGGCCCATGCCGGTGAGCGCGGTTTGGGGCTTATCGAGCTTGTCGGGGTAGGTTGCGGCGGAGGTGCGCACAGGCAGGAAGTGTTCCTGGTTGAAGCCGAACTTCTCGGCGGTTTCGCGCATCTTGTTAACGCCGGTCTTCAGTGCCACGTCCAGGAAGATGTTGTTGCAGGACCACTGCATGGCCGTCTTCATCGAGACCTTGTCGCACTTGGCGTCGGGCACTGAGTTGCCGATCTTCCTCGAGCTGTCAGGTAGCTGATAGGGGGAGGGGATGCCGGAGGAAGCGTCGATGTCGGTGATGGTGCCGTGTTCGAGGGCGGCGGCCGCGGTGAGGATCTTGAAGGTGGAGCCGGGCGGGTACGCCTCGCGGATCGCCCGGTTGCTCAGCGGCTTGTCCTTGGCCTCATCAAGGCGCGTGAACTCCTCACCCTCCTTGCGAGAGTTCCCGGCGAAGACGGACGGGTCGTAGGACGGGGTGCTGGCCATCGCGAGGATCTTCCCGCTGCGGGGGTCGAGCGCGACCACCGCGCCCTTCGCACCGAGATCGGTGAGCCCCTGGTAAGCGGCCTTCTGCGCGTCGGGGTCGATGGTGGTGACAATGTCGCCACCGCGGGTCTCATTCCCCACCAAGGCGTCGAAGACGTTGGTGTGCAGGCGCCGGTCGGTGCCGGCGAGCAGATCACGGTGGACTCCTTCCAGCAGGGTGGCGCCCTGGGCCTGGGAGAGGTAGCCGGTGACCGGCGCGTACATCGGCCCGTCGACGTAGACACGCTTGTACAGCAGTTCGGATCCCGGGGTCGGTATGGAACTGGTGATGGGGCGTCCGCCGACGATGATGTCGCCGCGCGGGCGTCCGAACGCCTCGATCAGGTTTCTGCGGTTGTTCGGGTCTTTGGCGAGGCTCTCGCCGGAGACGGCGTGGATCCAGGTCGCCCGGGCGAGCAGGGCGAAGAACAGCACCCCGAAGAAGACTGCTGCGTGTCGGAGGGTCTTGTCCATGTTCGCTTTCGGAGGAGGTCGTGCCGCAGGTGAGCGGGCGGGAGGCGGACCGGGTCAGGAAGGGTCTTGTGGGAGGGCTTCCAGCAGGTGGCGTACGACGGGGACTGCGGAGGATCCGCCGGTGATGCCGCCTTCGACGACGACGGCGACGGCGACGTTGCCGCGGGTGGCGACGACCCAGCCGTTGTTCGGGGCGCTCTCGCTGACCTCGGCGGTGCCGGTCTTCGCGCTGACGTTCCCGGGCAGGTCGGCCAGGCCGCGGGCGGTGCCGTCGGTGACCGTGGCGCGCATCAGGGCGCGTAGTTGGGTGACGACCTCGGCGGGCAGCGCGGTGGTGGTGGTCCGGTCTTCGGCGTCGGGGGTGATGGTGGGCTGGTGGAAGGAGCCGGAGACGGCGGTCGCGGCGACGGAGGCCATGGTCAGCGGGTTTCCCAGCACACGGCCCTGGCCGATCATCGAGGCGGCCTTCTCGGTCTGGTCACGGGGGGCGGGTACGGATCCGTCGAAGGTGGGAAGGCCCACGTTCCACTGTCGCCCGATGCCGAAGTACTTCTGAGCGACGTCGCCGAGTTCGCTGTCGCCGACCTTGCCGCGCAGGCTGATGAATCCGGTGTTGCAGGATTCGGTGAAGTTCTTGGTGAACGTGGCGCCGGGGAACTCGGAGGTCTCGACGTTGTGGAACTGTTTGCCGACCGTCAGGTACTTGGGGCAGTCCACGATGTCGCCCGGTTTTACGGCGCCGCCCAGGAGCAGCGCGCTGGTGGTGACGATCTTCCAGGTCGAGCCGGGGGCGTAGGTGCCGGAGAGCGCGCGGTTGAACCCGTTGGCCGGTGAGTTCGCCACGGCCAGGATTTCGCCGTTGTCGATGCGCAGGGCCACCAGCGCGGCGTCCTTGCCGCCGGCCTTCGCGGCCAGGGCCTGGTCGGCGGCCGTCTGCCACGTGGAGTCGAGCGTGCTGCGGATGCTCTGTCCGGCCGTGCCGCCCTCTTTGCCGAATCGGGCCTCGATCCCGGTGACCTCACCGCTCGCCCGGTCGACCCGCTCGATCGCACCTCGCGGACCCGCGCCCGCGCGCTGCGCGATCTGGTCGACCACCGGCTTCAAGGACGGGCCGGCGTCTGCCGTCAGCGGCTTGCCGGTGCGGTCGGTGACCGGGGAGATGCCCGTGTCTTCGCGCTGGAGGCGGAACTTCTCGGTGCTGCTCAGATGCGGGTGGACCAGCGACAGGTCCCAGGCGACCTTCCACGCGCCGTCCTTCTGACGGCGCACGGGTATCTGCGCGTCGTAGGACCAGGTCCCCAGGCCGGTGACCGGCATCTTCGCGGAAAACGTGACGGTGACGGTGCCGTCCTCGGCCGCGTTGGCCGCGCCGGCCGTCAGAGCCGGCTTGGCGATATCGAGACCCGCGGTGAAGTTCCGCAAGGTCGTCTGCGCCTGGTCGGGGCTGGTGGTGCGGGCCCCCGCGCTCTCGGCACGCCCGCCCGCCCAGTCCGCCAGGAACGCCTCCGCCTGCGCCACAGCATCCGGATGGACGGCTGGCTGGCCCTGCTCGAACGGTCCCCACTCCGCGGCGTACGCGCCGCCTGCCGCGACTGCGGCAGCCGTCGTTGCGGCGGCGAGTAGGAAGCGCCGACGCCGGCGGGTGGGGGCAAGGCGTTCGAAGTCGGGCATCACAGGGTCCTTCCGTCCTGCAGCTGGGCTGCTTCACGACTGGGGCGGTGGGTATTCCAGGTAGGCAGCTGCTCAGAGCCGGCTGGCGGGGATGCGGACCGCAGTGCGGAATCAGGGGCGGCCCGGGGCGGCAACGCCCCGGGGAGCACGCAGCGAGGACGCAAGCGCCGCGGGCCGTCGGAGCCGCGCAGGCGCTCTTCCTGCGCCCAGCGTGCCGACGCGGGAAACTCCGGACCGGGCCCGGTCCGGGCAGAGACAGGCACGCATGCCAAGCAGACGCCCACGCCGACCGCAAACAGCAGAGCGATCAGAGCCAGAGCGGGGAACGAAGAGGTGGACATGTCCCAAGATCAGCACTACCACACGCATCGTGTCCAATATCAGAATCAAAACCCCCATAATATGATTCTGATATCGTTGCTGGTTGTGGACATAGTCGGACATGTGCGGTGCTTTGTTGCTGTTGCAGAGGAGAGACATTTCGGTCGAGCCGCTGTCCGGCTGGGCATGGCCCAGCCGCCCCTCTCCCAGCGCATCCAGCGGCTGGAGAAGGAGCTCGGCGTACGACTCTTCGAGCGGACCAGCCGCAGCGTCACCCTCACCCAGGGCGGCGCCCTCCTGTTGGACGAGGCGCGCGCGCTCCTCGCCTCTACCGACACGTTCCTGGCCGGCGCTGCCCGCATCCGGGACGGCCGCAGCGGTCTCCTGCGGGCCGCGCTCCCCTCCCGCATCGCCGGCGAGCCCGTCGCCGCGATCCTTGCCGACCTGCGCCGGCATCAGCCCGGCCTCGAGGTGGAACTGCACGAGCTGTCCACCGCCGATCAACTCACCCGCATGGCCGCCCACGAACTCGACGCGGGAGTGATCCACCACCCCTGCGATACCACCGGACTCGAACTCGGCCCGGTCCTGCGCCGCGAACTCGGCGCCCTGCTGCCACCGGCCTCACCCCTGGCCGCACGAGACGAAGTGCCGCTGTCCGCCCTGGCCGGGCACGACCTGATTCTCTTCCCCCGCGCGGACGCTCCCGCCCTCTACGACGAGCTCCTCACCACCTGCGCCCGCGGCGGCTACACCCCCGACACCGTCCGCCACGGCCAGGGCGACAGCTTCATCCGCGGCCTGATCCACTCCGTCAACGCCGTCGCCTTCACCCCACTCGACCCGGGGCACCCAGCTGACGGCGGCGGCCCGGGCCTTGCCTGGCGTCCCCTGACGGGCGCCCCGCTCGCCTGGCGCTTCTCCACGGCCTGGCCCAAGGACCGCAACAGCGCCGCCGTCACCGCTTTCGCCGAAGCCGCCCTCAACGTCCTGCGCAACACCACCGGGGTGTCCGCCGACCTTCCCCAGCGCCCCCTCCACCTGCGCCCGGCATCGGAGTACTGGCTGTGAACCCCCTCCAGCGCATCCACACCGCCTTCGCCGAAGCCGGCGCGACCGGCTGGCTCCACGCCCTCGACATCGACACCGGCGCCGAAATCAACGTCGGTGGCGACCACCTCGTCGTCACCGCCAGCGTCCACAAGCTCTGCCTGCTCCTCACCCTCCACCAGCACGCCGAGCAAGGCCTCCTGGACCTGACCGAACAGCACGAATGCCTACCCGACGGACGCACCTCAGGCCCGACCGGCCTGGCCGCGATGCTCGACCCCGTCCGAATCTCCCTGCGCGACGCCGCCTACCTCATGACGGCCGTCAGCGACAACGCCGCAGCCGAACTCCTCCTGGAACGCGTCGGCCTCGAAGCCGTCAACACCACCACCCAGCGCCTCGGCCTCACCCGCACCCACGCCCTGCACACCTTCGCCCAAACCCTCGCCACCATCCGCGAAGACGCCGGCCCCGCCGGCGCACAGGCCCTCACCGACCCCCGTGTCATCGCCCGCATGCGCGCACTGGATCCTGCCCGCACCAACCACAGCACCCCCCGCGACATGACCCGCCTCCTCGCCGCCATCTGGCGCGACGATGCCTGCACACCCGAACACGGCGCCGCGATCCGCCGCCTCCTCGGCCTTCAGGTCTGGCCCCACCGCTTGGCCTCCGGATTCCCCTTCGACGACGTCCACGTCGCCGGGAAGACCGGCACCCTGCCCACCCTCCGCAACGAGGTCGGCGTCATCGAATACCCCGACGGCGGCCGCTACGCCATCGCCGTATTCACCCGCGCAGACAACCCCGCAGCCACCCTCCCCGCCATCGACGCCATCATCGGAACCACCGCCCGCATCGCCGTCGACGCCCTCCGCACCCGGCAGCAATAGCGGCGGGCCCTACACAGGTGAGTCCTGATCAGTCGTTGCGGACTGCAGACAGGAACGGGCTTCGCAGCAACGGCACGTGGACGCAGAATTCCTCGTCTCCGCAATTGCGTGACGGAGATACGAGCGAGTCTGGTGCCAGCTCTTCGAGGCGGCTGAGGGGCAGACAGAATCCGCGCACTGTCGGCTGGCCGTCCGGAATGCAGGGGGCCAAGGGTGTGGCGGCTGCGGCCGTCACCAGGCCGGACAGGGCGACCAGAGTCCCGGCCGCGAGGACGGCTCCACGGATGGTCTTGCGCATGGCTACCTCCCGATCGCACCCCGCCGGAGGAGGCGCTCAGCCAATCCGAACGGACCCCAAACCCATGCGCACGCCGACCTGCGCCAGACGGCCCAAGGGCCGCGGGGCCACAAACGAGGTCGGCGTCATCGAATACCCCGACGGCAGCCGCTACGCCATCGCCGTATTCACCCGCGCAGACAACCCCCGCCGCCACCATCGACGCCATCAGCAACGGCCCTATCCACTCGACCACAGCCTCTTCGGGACCGAAGTTGCCGCAGGAGAGGGACTCGAATGCGGGTCCTGGCCCGGTCTAGAGGGCCAGGCTCGCTGACGTGTCGTATGGGGTGATGGGCAGCCAGGACCGAGGCGCAAGCGGGGAAGGGGTGATGGGACTGCGCCCTCCAACGCTCTTACCCGGCATCATTCCCCGAGTTGGATTGAACGTTCATAACGTTGCTCTCTCCTGCAATGCTGTAACTGTTCGACTGGTTCTCCTCGGTGGACAGGCCGAGACCTCCGCATTGGTTCGCAGGAGTGCTGACCGACGCGACTGCGCTCAGGGCCGTGCCAATCCCAGTGGCGCCGGTCGGCTGAGCCGACGCAATACCCCCCAACCTATTCACACACATGTTGTCGTGGGCCGAGTTACCGAACCCGATGACGCTGGTGGCACTCGCCGGAACCGCGGTGAGTGCCACCACGGACGCGGTCAGAGTGAAAGCTTTCACTGCGAAATGGGCTCCCATACCACGGGAACGATTTCGCCCCCGCCAAGTCACCCAAACCAATAACGCCACTGATCACCTCAGCCCAGGCCCGCTGTGGGTCTTGGAGCTCGTCACCTACGGCTGTGAACTCTGACGCAAGCAACAGCCGCCGCCAGGGTGGAAGGATGAGTTCCGACCTTCGCGTGATCGTCTACCCACCTGACACCCAGGGGGCGGCCGCCCGGTGCGCTGCGACGGAGAGATCCTCGGCCGCACCCTCAGCGCCGCTGACCTCCTCGAAATCCTGCGGCGGGCCGGCCTGGACCCGGACACCGTCCGGCTGGACGATCCACTGCTGATCGAGTGGCGCGGCGGTGGCCCGGCCGTCTGGAGCCCGGAGGGTCTCGAGTGAGCCAGCCGGACAGCGGTCACAGGGTCTTGCACAACGGCGGCCGCCTGGGCTGCCACGGCCGCTACCGCCACTTCCGGGCGCGGCGCGGCGGCCTGTCAGGCGGGCGTACGGGTCTGGCCCGGTACCTGGAGGAAAGGCCCGCCGCGAAGAGCTCCCTTCTTCAGTCCCGCGGCCGGGTTCCCTGCCCGCAGCACCTGCTCGGCGGCATTTCGTTGTTCGGGCATGAGTGCAAGTCCACCCGCGCGAGGAACGAGGCGTTCACGCCCGGCTCGTCGGCCGGCGGCGCGGGCGCGGTCACGAAGGTGGCCCCGTAGCCGTGGGCGGCCTGGGACGCGTTGAACCGCGCGGTGTCGTACGTGCCGTCCTCCTGCGGGGCGCCGCCCAGGTCGATGACGCTGACGTTGTCCTGCGCGAGGGTCTCCTCACGCAACGCGGGAAGGTCCTTGACGAGATCGGCCATCGTGTAGCCGTCGGCCACCGCCCGCGCGGTGAACGCCTCCGGCAGGACCGCGGCGGTGCTGCCCGCAGCATTCTCCTGCTGGTACAGGCGTCCGAACTCGTGGACCTCCTCCTGCGACAGCAGCATCTGCAACGGCGCAACCATCCGCTGCTCCAGGTCCGTCAGCTACAGCCCGGCCGCCGCGCGCAGCATCACCCCCGGCAGCAGGTTCGTCCCCCGCGGCGGCGTGAGCCGCGCGGCCCGCGGCCCCACCGGGATGCCCCGCAACGTCCCGCGCACCCGCTCCAACCGCTCGGCTTGCGTAGTCCCGGATCCGACGGACTCCATGAACAACTCCCCAAGCTCGGCCCACCGCGGCTCGGACAAAAGACACGGCCGCGCCCACTTGACCCTTCCGAGGCGTTGCGGAAAGCGGCAGAGTGTTCCTGGCCAGTGGTCGACGGGGCTGGCCAGGCGGGAACGTCGGGACGAAATCCGGTGCTACGGGCAGCCCACCGGCAAACGTCGGAAGATGCAGCGTCGAGGTCGGTGATCAGCCCGGCGGCGAAGGAGGCCAGACCGCACCCTGCACGGCGCAGCAACCTCCAAGCGCACCCCCACAGGCCACCGGCCACAGCCGAAAACCCGCTCCCGCCGAGCCCGCCCCGGACGCAGCGGGGATTCCCGCTCAACAGCCCCGATGGATGACCCTGGAACGCAAAGAGGCCAGCCGGCACGCGGACCAGGTCAGCCGCAGAGGCCGGAGCCGGGACCTGTGCGGTGCTACTTCGTGGGCAGCTCTTGGCCGTCGAGCGTGAGGTCGCGGGTGTCCTCGGAGTTGAGGCCGGGTCGTGTGATCAAGCCTGACGAGGGAGTTTTCCCGCCAATGCGTCTGTCCCACCCATGAAGTGCGCGAAACGTCACCGCCTGGGTGGGGGGCGGTTGGGACAGTGAGCGGACGCATCGGGTTCCTGGTCTGGAAGGGGCTCGGGCTGGGGGCGGGGTCCCTGGCTGGCAGGTGCCGTGCGGGACAGGGGAGGGCCTACATGGCCGTTGACGAGCCGACCGCGAAGCCGGACGGCGAAGACAGGGACAGCTGGCGCTACATCGCGCCGCCGGAGGGCCGCCAGCGTGCGGAGGCCGCGCGCAAGGAGCTCGAGGCGCTGCAGCACACCGTGATCGTGGGCGACGAGAAGATCGCCTGCGGAGTTCTGCAGCCGCACGGCGCGCAGCCGGGCCGCAGCGCGGTGGTCCTGCACGGCGCGGGCACCGCGGACCAATCGGTGCACCGGCAGTTGGCGCACCTGTTGGCCGAACGAGGGTGTCGTGTACTCAGTCCCGACTTCTCGGGCCACGGTGCCAGTACCGGCCAGCTGCGCAAGCTGAGTCTCGAGCGCCGATTCCAGCAGGCCCAATCGGTCATCGACGAACTCGTACCGGATACCGACCGCCTGGTGCTGGTCGGTGCGAGCATGAGCGGGCAGACCGTCGGTGACCTCCTTGGCCACTACGGCAACCGCATCACGGCCGTCGCCCTGCTGGCCCCGGCCGTCTACGCGCGCCGGGCCTGGTGCCTCCCCTTCGACGCGGGCTTCACCGAGGTAATCCGCACCCCCGGGGCGTGGCGCGACTCGGCAGCACTGGACGCCTATACAGACTTCCGCGGGCGAGCCGTCCTGGTGGTACCCGCCGAGGACCACGTCATACCCCCCGAAGTGAACCGGGCCCTGGTCCAGGCACTCTCCAGCCGCGCCGACTTCACCCACCTGGTGTTCCCCGCCGCCACCCACCACCTCGGGCGCTACTTCCGGGCCCACCCCGACGCCTGCACCCGGCTCGCCGACGCACTCAGCGCCGTGTAGCCGCACGCCACGCCCGCGCACCCAGCCACTGATATTCATGGTCGGGTCCCGGACCAGCTCGGCGATATTCGTCGGAAGCCGCCCAAGCGAGGAGCCAGTTGCATCCGGCGCCCGTGCCGTCTGCCGGCCTTGACCCGCTCCCCCACGTGGCCGGGGCACTCCTCGTCGTCCTTGCCGGCGGGCCTTAGGGATCCGTTGCCAGAACGGCATGGTTGCCCCGCGGCGGTGCGGGGAGCCCGTATTCCTTGCGGAGCGCCGCGACCATGTGATTGCTCACGCTGAAGCGGCGGCCGGTCTCTGCCTGGGAGGAGTGTCGTGCGAGCTGCGCCAATGCCACTCTGGGCAGGCGGCGTTTGAGTTCCTCACGCTTCGTTCCGGCGAGCCGTGCCTGGTAGAGGTTCTGCGCGAGAGGCGCTCGCTCAAGGATGTGGTGGATCGCGTGGGAGGAGGTGCCGAGCTGGCCGGCGGTCTGGGCGGCGGTCAGGACCTGTTTCCGCATCAGTTCATGAATCTCCTGGGCCTGTACTGCTGCCGGGTCGAAGCCGGGCAGGGTCAAGCCGCCGAGCCCGAATTCGCCGATCTGCTGGGCAGCATCGAGGCCCGACTGGATGTCCTCGGTGCCCGTGGTGGCGCCCGGGTTGGTGGTCGCTCGGTGCCGGGCTGCCCCCGAGCGGTGACGGTGTCAGCCGTGGAGGGTGTGGCCCAGACGATCATTCCGTGGCCGGGTTCCGCGGAAGGCTGGATCAGCGGCTGCGGCCTGAGACAGGATGAGGAATGCCTGTCAAAAAGGGTTTTTCATGCATCAGGAGACAGCAGACACCTCCGCCGGGGTCGCCGTGCGGCCCGCCCCCGGCAGGGAGCTGGGCGTGTTCGCACTGCGTGACTATGCACCCGGCGACACGGTCCTGATCGGCCGGCCCACCGAACGCCTGGACCGGCGCACGGACCGCTCTTTCCAGACCAGCTGGGATACCCACGTCGAACTCGACGCCCCGGCCCGGCTGGTCAACCACTCCTGCTCCCCGAATACCGGACTGCGCGACAACGCCGCGGGCGGCTACGACTTCTCACCCTGCACCCGATCGAGGCCGGTACCGAGATCGCCTGGGACTACGCCACCACCGAGTGGGAGAGCATCGCCGTCCCGCGCTGCGCCTGCGGCAGCGCGCACTGCCGCGGCGCCTCCCGCGGCTTTCGGCACCTGACCGAGGACCAGATGGCCGCGGTGCGAGGCTTCGTCGCCGACTATCTGCGCACCGCTCCTGACCGCGCCGCCACCGCCGAGACCGCGACGGCGGACTGAACCTGCCCCTGCCCGAGCCCGCGCCGCCCGTGGGCGTGCCCAGGAGGGCCGCCCTTCCGCCCGCACCGCGCAGGACCCCTGGGCGACGGCGGCTGGGTCCCTGGCAGGCAGGACAGGATGGACCCGTCAGCACCGTGGACAAGGGGGAGCGCCGTGCGCAGCCTGTGGGTCGGCAACTGCAATAGCGAGTACATGGTGGACCGTCTCGACGAGCTCGACCCGCGCGAGCTGGCGGGCACGCCGGTCGTCGCGACGCGGATGGTGTGGCTGCTGCGCGAGGGTGACGCCCTGGTCATGCCGCAGCCGGCCGACCCCGCGTACGTGGCCTATGTGGGCGACCTGATGGGCTTCGACCCGGACCGGGTGGACCTGCTCACCCCCCAGGACAATTCGGCGCGCATGCTCAGCCAGGAGTCACTGCACCACCCTGGCCTGCTGGACCGGCTGAGGAAGCTGGTGGCCGTGCCCGAGCAGTGGCGGCTTCGGGCCTATCTCGCGGACCGCGGCACCGCCGCCCTGGCCCGGGCCCTCGAACTGCCGCACGGCACGGCCCGCCCGTTCGACGCCGAGGGCGGCGCGGAGCTGTTCAACAGCAAGGTCATCTTCCGCGCCATTGCCGCCGCCCTGGGCGTCCCGGTCCCCGACGGGGCGCTGTGCGCCACCAGCGGCGACCTGGAACGCGCCTTGGACCGCCTGGCCGCACCCACCGGAGCGGTCATCCTGAAGACTGACCGCAGCGGCGGCGCCGGCAACCTGCTCTGCCTCACCGACCCCCACCTCCCGCCAGCCGGCGCCATGCGCACCCTGCCCCCCCGTTACCGTCTTCGTGGCTCCGCAATGGGGCTACCGGCCTTCGGGTCCGGCATGACTTCCCCCCTTGTTGCGGTTGATGATCCGGGGGGTGGTGTCACAGGGCCCGGAGGCATCGACGGACCGCTGATGAGGGGCGTGAGCACCGGCTTCACCCGAGCCGGAAGAGCTCTCCGTAACGTGGGTGTGGCAGCTCGGTGCCGAGGCAAGGCCGGACGAAAGCGTGAGCGGAGGGGCTCGCACGTGATCGAAATCAGCGACATCGACGTCTTCCTCGGCCTGGACGTCGGCAAGGGCGAACACCACGCCACCGCCGTCACCCCGGCCGGCAAGAAGGCCTTCGGCAAGCGGTTACCCAACACCGAACCCAAGCTCCGCGAGCTATTCGCCAAGCTGCAGGCCAAGCACGGAACGGTGCTGGTCGTGGTCGACCAGCCGGCCTCGGTCGGGGCTCTGCCGCTGGCGGTCGCGAGGGACATAGGCTGCCCGGTGGCCTACCTGCCAGGGCTGACGATGCGGCGGATCGCCGACCTCTACCCGGGCTAGGCCAAGACGGATGCGAAGGACGCGTTCATCATCGCGGACGCGGCCCGCGCGATGCCCCACACGCTGCGGGCGATCGACGGCGAGGACGAAACCATCGCCGAGCTGGAGATGATCGTCGGCTTCGACGACGACCTGGCCGGCGAAGCGACCAGGGTCGCGAACCGGCTCCACAGCCCGCTGACCCAGATCCATCCGTCGCTGGAGCGGGTGCTGGGGCCCCGGTTGCAGCACCCGGCCGTCCTCACGCTGCTGGAACGATTCGGATCACCGGCCCAGATCCGCAAGGCCGGCAGGCGCCGACTAGTCACCCTGCTGAAGCCTAAGGCCCCGCGGATGGCCGAGCGGCTGGTCGAGGACGTCTTCGCCGCGTTGGACGAGCAGACCGTGACCGTTCCGGGCACAGAGGCGGCCGCGCTGATCGTCCCAAGCCTCGCCAGCTCACTGACCGCCGTCCTTGAACAGCGCAAACTCCTGATCGAGGTCGGTGGCGGCAGCACCTTCCCGACTGCCGGCCACCTCGCCCGACGACGAGCCGACGTCCTCTTCGCGATGCTCCGCGACGGCACCTTCTACGAACCCCGGCCAGCCTCAGCCGGCTGATCCTCAGAGGCCTCGCCGCACACGGGACAGTCCCGCTCGTCGACCGAGTCCAACACAACCGGATGACCGCAAAAGTCGCACGGCCGCAGGCTCTCGCCCGCCGACTCTCGAACAGGCACGTCATCACTCATGACAGCCACACTGACACCCGACCACCTTGACCAAAGACATAGGGGCACCCTCCATACGGCTGGCCCGCAGGAGCGCCTCACCAGGGATGCCCCTGCGGGCCGGCCATTGTGTCACCCCATCGTCCACTGCTGGTTCGTGCCGCCGCTGCAGGACCACAGCTGGACAGGCGTGCCGTCGGTGGTCCCCAGGCCGGCCACGTCCAGGCAGAGCCCAGACGGCACCCCTGTGACGGTACCGTTCGGGTTGAACTGCCACTGCTGGTTGGACTGGCCGTTGCAGGACCAGACGATCACCTTGGTGCCGTTGGTGGTCCCCTTGGCGCTGGCGTCCAGGCAGAGCGTGCCGCCCCCGACGTTCACGGTCAACTGGTTCGACGCTGTACGCGTCCAGGTCTGGTTCGCGCTGCCGCCGCAGGCGTGGATCTGCTGCTGCGTGCCCGGCGTCGTGTTCGCGTCGGTCAGGCATTTACCTGCGGCCACCGCACGCAGCGCGCCTGTCGTGCCGCCGGAGGAGGCCGCGTCCAGCCCCATGAAGTGGACCGCGGCGGCGGCCATCCCCGTGCCCTGGACCGGCAGTTGGTGTCCGGCCCCGGCAATGCTGTACGCCTCGACTTGGGTGGCGCCGGCGCTGTTGTTGTACCGGGTCCGGGTCCAGTTGGTCGCGGGGGTGTCCGTGGCCGACGGCGTCTGGCTCACGCCGTGGACGTTGGTCCACTGCTTGATCTCTTCGCCGAGGTTGTTGTGGTTCAGGATGGTGTCGGCGGTCCCGTGCCACAGCTGGACACGCGGCCGCGGGCCGGTGTAGCCGGGGTATCCGGTGTTCCGCACCAGGCCGCCCCACTGCTGCGGGGTCATGGAGACCTTGCCCTGGGCACAGGCCGAATTCCAGCCGCGTACCGAGCCGGTGGCGAAGCAGTGGTACGGCACTCCCATGAACGCCGCGCCCGCCTTGAAGACGTCGGGGTAGTTGGCGAGCATCACGTTCGTCATCATGCCGCCCGAGGACTCCCCGGTCACGTACACGGCATTGGATTGGCCGCCGTAATGCTGCTCCGCGTAGGTGATCATCGACATGAGCCCGACCGGGTCGCTGCCGCCGTTACGGGTCAGCGCCTGATCCGAGGAGACGTCCCAGCAACTTCCGCTCGGGTTCGTCGAGGGGTAGATGACGAGGAACCCGTACTGGTCGGCCTGGGAGGCGAAGTCGGTGCTCGAGTACATGTAGGGGCCCGTCCCCTGGCAGCCGTGCAGGGCGAGCAGGATCGGCGGATTCGCCTTGACGTTGTTCGGCACGTACAGGTGCATCAGCAGACCGGTCGGGTTGGTGCCGAAGTTCGTGATCTGGGCCAGCGAGGCGGCAGCGGCCCGTGGGGCCGTCTGCAGGCTCAGGCCGACCGCGAAGCCGAGCACGGCGATGATGCCGAGCAGCCGGAACACGAGCGAGCGGGATCGGGACATGGGACCTCTCCGTCGGGGTTGCCAAGAGCGTGAGGAGGTTCCGGCGCCCACCGCGGAGATAACGCCACCGATACTCGTGCCGGTCCACCGCGTTCGTCAACAGCCGTGCCACGAACTCCCGGTGGCCGGTCGGAGCTCGCTCCACCGACCTGCGGATTCACCGACAGCCGGACCTGGACCCCGCCGTACGCGGAGAAAGGCTGCACACGGGCTGACCTCCGAGAGCGGGGGACACACCCCGGCCGCCGCCTCGGGGCGCCTCGTGCGCGGAGTATTCACCACACGCATCGCCCGATGCAGATTTCACCGGGGGAACCGTGGGGGGGGCTTGTCCCACAGGGAATGTGAGCGCTAACATTCCTCGCGAGGGGCCCGGCACCCACCCATTCCCCTCAACCCTTCCCGCCCCGTTCGCCCCGCCGCTCAAGCTTGCCCGGCGGCCTGCGGGCCGCAGCCGCAGCAGTGCATGGCCCTCGTGGCCGGTATCCCCGGGCCCCGGGCAGGGACCGGGGAACGCTACGCCCTGGCGGGCTTCCGCCGGCTCCTCGAGGACAAGGTGCGCCGCGCACGGGAGCGCTCCGACGTGGCCGACGACTGGCTCCCCCACGTGTAGCCACGTCCCCGGGGTGACCGCGATGGCCGCCCGGGGTGGAGAGTGCTGCCCAGGGAGAGGGGTCCCACGCTTCGCGGGACCGCCGCCCCGCCATCGACGAAGCCGATGTCGGTGAGGTCTACGTCCACAGCCTTCTCCCACCCGGCGGCCGCGAGGAGGACACGGATGTCGGACGGGCGGTCCGCGACCCCGATGGCAGTGCCGTCGTAGCGGACCCGGCGCCGGCCCTGCCCGTCGGGCGGGTAGACGATCAGCTTGGCGGACGTGCGCTCAGGCCCTTCCCCGCATGCCTTAGCGGCACTTGACCGAACCCACTACTCACCCGTGACTCAGCCGTTCACCGGCCTGGGCGCGTTCGAGAACAACACCTTCGCCCCGGCAGCGGTGCGTGCTCCATCCGCGGTAGTGGACCACAGCACGACTGTGCCGGCTCCATCAGCGGCTCCCCCACTTCCCACGGAAGTCACCGCCGGAAGGCATCCTCGGTCTTGCGCAGCGGCCGGCGCCGGCGGGATGGCCCGCTCGGTGCACGTTCCTTCGGCGTCGCAGTTTCTTCCTCTACCGAGCGAATCACCGTCTGCCATCGTTCCCGCCAGACCAGTCAACCCGGCGCTCGGGGTGGGCGGTGAGCAGGTGCACGGCGGTGATCGCGCCCGAGCTGGAGCCGAACACCCGTGCGGGCTCACCGGGCGACAGCAGGTCCATCATCCGCAACGCGTCGTCGGCGTGCCCGGCCACCCGCCGCTCGGCCTCGGGGTCGTCCAGCGCGCTCTGCCCGGTGTCGGCGTCAGGACCGGCGTCGGCCTCGCCGCTCGGCCGGACGGGAACCACCGGCACCGGTGCCGTCAGGCCCAGGTCAGTCGCCCGGGAGCATCGCGGCGAGAACCCCGCGTACGGCGGCCGCTTTGGCGTCCTTGGACTTCTTCTCGGCAGCCAGAGCATCCACGTTCTGCGCGACGATGACCCGCTGCCGCTCGGCCTCCACGGTCGCCCACACACCGATCACGTTGACCCGCGCCTTGCAGTCCACGTCTGCGACAGCGGTCCGCTGCTCGCCTTCTCCAGGAGCGGTCCCCGCATAGGCGGGGGCACCGATGGCCGCCATCGGGTCCGGGAAGTTCAATCCTTTCTCCCGCATGCATGCGGACCACTGCCGGTTCACCTCACGGACGCGGGGATCCTCTGTGGATTCCGCGTAGCTCCGCAGGTCAAGGTCTCGGGCGAAGCGGATCCGAGCCTCGTCCTCCGGTGACGAGATCTCCCCCTTGGCCTCGCCGACGCACCCGCCCTCCGGGGGGCGAGGCCCTCCCCCGCCCTCTCCCTCTCCCTTCAGGAGAAAGAGGTCCCGGGGCGAGAGCTGCTCCTCCTGCCCTTCGGGAGCCGCGGCGGGCATGTGGTAGCCGTGCTGTGCCGCCATCACCCTGTCCGTCAGCCCGTACCGACGCTCGTTGCGGGTGCGCGGGCCGGGGAATTCACCGACCGGGGGCGGGGCATAAGCGGACCCCAGCCGCCGCATGCACTGTCCCAGCAGAACCCGGTATGCGCCGACCTCGTCCTTCGTGTCGGCCCGGGATGGCAAATAGGCGTCCAGCGGGAGAACGAGTGCATCGCTGCTCGTAAGCGCGGGCGGCAGGAATCCGGATGCCGAGGGCGACACCCCGACCTGCTGCCCGGACACCGAGCATGCGGACCCCGTGGCGAGTACGAGGAAGAGGAGGGGCATTGCGCGAACGGTTCGAGAGAACGGCACGGGAATCCTTAGAATTCTACGGGCAACACCCCGGCGGTGCGTCGTCGAGCAGTGCACCACCGGGGTGTTGACAATGCTTCAGGGGAGAGCCGTGGCGATTACAGCCATTTGAAGGAAGCGTTGTTGTTTCGCAGGTTGACGAGATTGATCCAGTCGTTCGTGTTGACCTGCTCGTTCGGGCCGCCGTAGTTCGGGCTGTAGTAGACGAAGACGAACCTGGACGACGAGGTGTTCTGCACCGACGCAGCATTGTTCCGCACGCCCTGGCCGCTACCGGCACCGTAGCCACCGAACTTGTCTCCGGACTGGTCCGGCACATTTCCGTTGTACTGGTAGTACCTGAACAATCAGTGCGAGATTCCTTGACGCCCTGTGCGCAAAATCCGGAAGGGTAAATTCCGAATCCACACGACAGGGGATTTCGCAGACCGACAGCTCGCCACCAGAAGCTCTACTGGGCGCTCGTGGCTCCTGAAATCGTGCAGCGGTGTCGCATTTGCCGTACTTCACCACCGCACCTGGACGCAGTCGAAGCCCGCCATCGGAGAGCGCCGCTCGGACATTGAGCGAGCAGCGGGCGGATAGCCGATCTGCGCTACTCCGCCTATCGTTCGCTGCGCGGCCACGTGACGATCACGACTGCCGCTCCAGTCATCAGCCACTTCACACGGGAGACACCCATGCGCAAGGGCGCGACCGCCACCTTCATATCTGCCGCAGCTCTCATCGCTACGGGCCTCTTCGCCACTCCGGCCAGCGCGGCCACCTACTACGAGCAGATTCAACTGCACAACGGTTTGTGCTTCGACGTGCCGAACTCCAACGCGTCGTCCGGTGTGCAAGTTCAGCAATGGACGTGCAACCGCACCGGCGCCCAGAAATGGGCCTGGTACCAGGTGGACAGCACCCACTATGAGATCCGCAGCTACCTGAACCCCGGTTTGTGTCTCAACAACTGGGAGGGTGGCGACACGTCCGGAAACCACATCAAGCTGTACGCCTGCGGCTCGAACAATTCTGACCGCGTCTTCAATTTCGTCTACAAGGGCAACGGAGCGCAGCTCCAGCCCAAGAGCGCGTGGCAGAACTGCGTCAACGGATGGGGCGGCAACGGCGTGGGCAACGAGCTGCGCCTCTTCACCTGCGCGGATGTGGACAACGAGAGCATTGGGCAGTGGGCACCGGTCTCCTCGTAAGAACGCCTTGACGTCGCCTCCGCACGTACCGAAATCAGCGGCCGATTCCGCGCGGCCCCGTCGCGCGGCGGGCGGCCTGCGTGCCGAGGCCGTCATACCGGGGCCGCAGATGGTCGGGGCGGGCTTGGGCGATCGCATGGAGGGTCACAGTGCTGTGACGCGCAGGACGTACGGCTTACTCGCGCTGATGGCTTCCGTCTGCTGCGGGAGGACTACTCCTTCCTCGGCACCCGCGGCCTCCGCCGGCCCTGCGTCACCCGTCCACGACCTCCCGGGGCAATACACCTAGGGCCGGGAGGCGGACGTGGTGGTGATCTCCGCGCACCGCGTGACGACCTTGGCCAGGTCGCCTTCGGTCCGCATGAGTTCGCGCTGCACGCGCGCCCCGTTCCCGTCCCGCAGGAGGGCGGCCAGGCCCTCCCGGACCAGGCGGTCGTCGCCGTGGTCGCGCAGCGCGTCGCCCACGTGGCGGTGGAGGGCTGCCACCGCTTCCTCGGGCGAGGTCTCCCGCATGGTCTCGGGATGGAGCAGGGGGCCCTCCAGTCCCGAACGGCCCGCCTGCCACGACGCCAGCCGCAGCAGGCTGGTACTGACCGGCGCGGGCGGTCGCCCTGCGTGCCAGTCGCGCGCCGCCGTCTCCACCAGGCCGCGGACGAGCGCCGCGAGCAGGACCGGCGTCGAGGCGTCCAGACACACGTCCGCGACCCTGACCTCCACCGTGGGGTAGGCGGCCGACAGTCGGGCGTCCCACCAGATCATCCCCTCGTCGCGGAGCACGCCGCTGTCCACCATGGCCCGGACCTGGGCGTGGTAGCCCTTCGCGGACCCGAAGAGGTCCACCGGTCCGGCCGAGGGCAGCCGGTTCCACACTCTGCTGCGGTAGCTCCCGTACCCCGTGTCCCGTCCCTGCCAGAAAGGCGAGTTCGCGCTGAGGGCGGTCAGGACCGCCAGCCAGGGCCGGATGCGGTCCAGGACCGCGACCCCCTCCTCGTCCGACTCCACCGACACGTGGATGTGGCAGCCGCACGTCAGCTGCTCCTGCGCGGTCAGCCCGAACTGCTCCGCCACCCATTGGTAGCGGCGGCCGGTGTTCAGCGACGGCTCCACGGGCAGCGGCGAGGTGCCGAGGGCGGCCACGACCGCGCCGACGCCTTCGGCGTGCCGCGCGGCCTCGGTCCGCCAGCGGCCGATCTCGCGCGCCAGCTCCCCCAGATCCGTGACCGGCTTCGTCGCGAACTCGACCTGCTCCTTGGCGAGTTCCCGCTCGAAGTTGTGCCCCTGCTCCCAGCCCTCGCTCGGGCCCGGTCCGTCGGCGCGGTCCGCGGCCTCCAGCACGTGCCCCGAGAGAGCCAGCGGGACGCCACTGGCGGGGTCCACCAGCAGCAGTTCCTCTTCCACGCCCACACTTCGCATGCCTGCACCCATCACATCGGCGATCGAACACGTCCCGCCTTCCCTGGACGACCCCGGACCATGCGCGCCATCCCGAACGCCACATTCCGGGCATCCGGCGGCGGGCCTCCACCCGCCCGGCGCGGCCCAGGCGCACCCCGGCCGGTCGGGAGCGAGCAACTTCGCTGATTCCCATGGTGGTTGGCGGGCGCGCGCATACGATCAACGGCATGACACCAGTGATCGCCCCGCTGCCGGGCGGTACGCCCGCACAGCTCGGAGGTCACCGCATCCTGGGGGTGCTCGGCGCCGGAGGCATGGGGACGGTCTACCTCGCCCGCCACCGGGGGCGTCCGGTCGCCCTGAAGACCATCCGGCCCGAGCTCTTCCGCGACGCGGACCTGCGCGAGCGGTTCGCCCGCGAGGCCGCCGCCGCGGCAGCGGTCCGCAGCCCCTTCGTCGCCAACGTGCTCGGCTCCTCCACCGCCGACCACGTGCCCTGGATCGCGGCCGAATTCGTCCCGGGCGCGACCCTCGCCGCGGCCGTGCTGCGGCACGGACCCCTGCCCGCGCCCGCCGTACGGGTCCTCGCCGGGGCGCTCGGCGGGGCCCTGACGGCCCTGGGCGCGGCAGGCGTCGTACACCGCGATCTGAAGCCGTCGAACGTCATCCTCGGCGCCGACCGTCCCCGTGTCGTCGACTTCGGCATCGCCCGGGTGACCGGGGACGCCACCTTGACCGCGACCGGGCAGCGCCCCGGAACGCCCGGCTACATGTCGCCCGAGCAGGTGGTGAAAGGGCCCCTCGGACCGCCGAGCGACGTCTTCTGCCTCGGCGCGCTCCTCGTCTTCGCGCTGACCGGCCGGCACGCCTTCTACGACGGAGACCCGGTCCGCTCGGACTTCCGCATCGCCTACGAGGCACCCGACCTCGCCGGCGTACCGGCCGAGCTGCTGCCCGTGATCCGCGGTTGCCTCGAAAAACAGCCCCGGGACCGGCCCGCCGCCGCGGAGGTGGCCGCTGAACTGGACCCGCAGAGCGCCGCCCTGCGCGCCGCCACCCGCTGGCTGCCGCCCGCGGTGCTCGCCGACGCCGCCGAGATCGCCCGCGCCGCGGCGGCCCTGGGCGCCGGCCCGCGGCTGCCCACCCGGCGCGGGGTGCTCACCGGCGTGGGCGCGGCCGTGCTCCTCGCGGCGGCCGGTGCCACCGCCCTGCGCGCTCTCCCGGAGGACGACGACCCCGCCCGCACCCCCGTCCCTCGCTGGAGCGGCCCGCCCGGCACGGTGCCCGAGCCCCTGTGGTCGTACGACGGCGCCGCGGCGCAGCCGGCCTTCGGGCCGGTCGACGTCGACGGCGGGGTGTGCTTCGCGGACGGCGGTGGCGAGCTCCTGCTCCACGATCCGGTCTCGGGCGCACGGCGCTGGCGCGGCCCGGTGGTGCGCGACCTCGTCGGCGGCCGCCGACCGGTCGCCCTGGCCCCGGACGGGAGCCTGCTGTTCCTGGACCCCGCCGACGGTACGGTCCGCCACCGCACGCGCGACCGGGTGACCGGGCTGCTCGCCGCCGACGAGGAGCAGGTGTACGTGCTCGACGCCAAGGGCGGCGTGGTCGCGTTCGAGCGGGCGGACGGCGGGGTGCGCTGGCGCGTGTCCGTTCCCGTGCCGGGGACCGCGCTCTCGGCGGCCGCCGGGCACGGGCACCTGATCCTGGCCTCCGCCGTCGGAGGGGTGGTGGCCCTGTCCGCGACCGACGGCAGTCCCGTGTGGCGGCGGCCCGCCGACGCCAACGGTTCGCGGGCGGCCTTGTCCGCGCACGCGGTGCTGCTGGGCGGGGCCGGGGACCGGACGCTGACCTGCCTGGACCGGGAGCGCGGCGACCCGCTGTGGACCCTGCCAGCGGACGACAGCGCGGGCTTCGGCGTACCGACGCCGGCCGGCGACGACGTGTACGTCGCCGACGGCCGCCAGCTCAGGAGCGTCGACGTGAAGACCGGAGAGTCCCACTGGACCGTGCTGGCCGCCGAGGAACTGGCGCAGGACCAGGCTCCGTTGGTGGCGGGAGCCGGGATCTTCGCGCCGCTGCGCAGGCCCGAGCTGGGCATCCTCGTGGTGCACCGCGGGCGGGCGGCCGAGCAGTACGTGTTCGCGCCGGCCCCCGCCGGGGAGGTCCGGGCCGACGTCTCCTGGCGGGGAGCGGTCGTCGGAGGCGGCGTCATCTGGCAGCGCGGCGGCGCCGTCCGCGCCCTGCCGGGCATGTGACCGGCCCCGGGCGGGGCCACGAGGTGAGGGGGGAACGCATGGGGGGCGGACGTCTGGGCGAAGGCCCTGGTCCCGAGGACCCGCGGTCGGCCGGGCCGTACCGGCTGCTGGCCGGTTGGCCCGGCCCTCGGCCGGCGCCGCAGCGGGGCGGCATGTACGTCGGCCGCGACCGCGGCCACGGGCACGCCGTGGTGTGCCTGCTGCCCCCGGCCGCGCACGGGGCGGCCGAGGAGCTGAGCCGCGGGCCCGTGCCGGGGGTGCCGGCCGTATTGGACCTGGACACCGGGACCGAGCCCGCGTGGGTGGCCCTCGCGCACACCCCCGCCGTGTCCCTCTCCGACGTGGGGCGGCGGCCCGGCACGGAGGCCGGGATCCTGTCCGTGGAACAGTCGGTACGGCTCGCCGCGGAGGTCGCCGACACCCTGGCCGCCCTGCACGCCCGGGGCATCAGCTACGGCGCGGTGGCACCCGACGGGGTCTGGCTCACCACGGCCCGCCCGCTGCTGATGGCCCTGCACGCCTGCCGCATGCCGTCGGCGCGGCCGCATCGCGAACCGGGCCGCGGGCCGGGGACGGGGCCGGTCGAGGGTCCGCGGCCCGACGCGGGGACCGGCCGGCCCGAGCCGCCGAGCCGGGTGTCGACCGTGCCCGCCGCCTTCATGGCACCGGAAGTGGCCGCGGGGCGGCCCTCCTCCGCCGCCTCCGACGTGTACTCCCTGGCGGTGCTGCTGCTCCACACGGCCACCGGCCGACTCCCCTTCGGCGACGGCCCGCCGCCCGTGCTGGCCTATCGCGCCGTCCACGACCGGCCCGAACTGCCCGAACTGCCGGGAGAACTGGGCGAGGTGGTGGCCGCGGCGCTGTCGCCCTCCCCGGCGGACCGCCCCACCGCCGCGGAACTGTCCCGGACGCTGGCTCCCGGAGGGCAGGACCCGGAGCGGACCCCGGACGCGCTGCCCGGCCGGGTCGTCGCCGCACTGGCCGTACGCACGCAGGCGATCGCCGACCTGGAGAGCGCCGGCGCGGACGGAGAGGCGGACGACCGAGCGGCGGACGCCGACGCGCACGAGCCCGAGCACCCCGCCACCCTGGCCGTGACACCCCCGGCCACCGGTCCGGTTCCGGCCCGTACGACCACGCCCGGCTCGGCGGCCCCACCCACCCGCCGCCGGGTGCTGTCCGGCCTCCTGACCGGTGCCGCGGGCGCGGCCCTGGGGATCTCCGGCACCCTCGCCTGGTCCACGCGGACCCGCGCGGACGGCCCCACCGCGCCATCCGCGGCGGGCGGCGCTTCCGGTACGAGCCCCCGCGTGCCCGGCATGCCGCCGGCCGCCCTGTGGCGCCTGGACGACCCGACGGGCCGCATCCGGCTCCTCCCCGTGAGCAGCTCCGACCGTTGCCTGATGATGCGCGGCGACGTCCTGTACGGGCACGACCTGCGCACCGGCAGGGAGGTGTGGCAGCTGCCCGTCGACGACAACACCTCGCCCGTCCTCGTCCCCGCCGACCGTTTCCTGATGGCCACGCGCGAGGGGCTGTCGCTCTGCTCGACGCGTGACGGACGTACCCAGTGGCTCCGGCGCGACGAGCAGCTCTCCAGGGTGCTCGCCGCCGACAGCTCCACCGCGTGGCTGCTCGTGCACGATGGTGGCGCGTCAGGCGGATACCTGCTCGCGGCGTTCGACCTGGAGCACCGCAAGGAGGTGTGGCGCACCCCCCTGCCGAGCGGATTCGGCGACACGGAACTGACCACCACCGTCGGCCCGGAGACGGTCGTCGTGGAGGTGCGGGTACCGCGGCCGGCGTTCCAGGACGTCACGGCCGTCCGGACCCTGTCGATCGCGGGCTTCGAGCGGAGCGGTGGACGCATGCTCTGGAACCGCTCCTACCCCGGCGTGCACAGCGGCCCGGCCTCCGTGGTGGACCCGGCCGGCGGCGGGCGGCTGTTCCTGCTCTCCGGCGGGCGCGCCCAGGCTCACGACCTCAAGGCCGGCACCCGGCTGTGGGAATCGCAGGCCCTGGTCGCCGGGACCAACGCCCCGCCCTTCCTCAGCGGCGGCACCTTGTACCTGTGCGACGACGGGACGGGCCCCGTCGTCGCCGTCGACCCGGACACCGGTCGCACCCGGTGGGAGCAGGCACTGGACGAGAACCTGGCGTGGAACATGCTCGGGAGCATGACCGCGAGCACCTCCGGACGCACCCTCTACCTCGCGACCCTGCACCAGGTCACCGCGACCGCCCTCCCCTCGGGCAAACGGACGTGGCAGACCGGGCTCGCGGGGGTGCAAGCCCGGGAACCGTTCCAACTCGCCGCCGTCCCCGGCGTCCTGCTCGTCGCCCGGCCGTCCGTCGTCGTGGCCCTCCCGGCGGACTGACCTCGCGCCCCCTCCCCCACACGCCCTCCCCGCCCGCCGACGCCGCACACGCGCACACGCACGGCTTCACCGCTGCCCCGAAGGAGTCCACCGGTCATGTCCACGCTCCTGCCCCTGCTGCCCGACGATCCCGAACGCCTCGGGGAGTACACCCTCCTCGGCCGGCTGGGCGGCGGCGGCATGGGGACCATCTTCCTGGCACGCACCGCCGGCGGCCGGCTCGCCGCCGTCAAGACCGTCCGGTCCGACCTGCGCGACCGGCCCGGCTACCGTCAGCGGCTGACCATGGAGGCCGAGGCCGCGCGCGCCCTGGGAGCGGAGCACACCGCGGCCTACCTCGGCGCCGACACCGACGCGGCGCGGCCCTGGCTGGCCACGGCATACCTCATCGGACCCTCACTGACCGAGGCGGTGGCGGCCGGGGGGCCACTGCCCGAACCGGTCGTCCGCCAACTCGGCTCCGCGCTGGCCGCCACCCTCACCGCCCTGCACCGTGCCGGGTTCGTCCACCGGGACGTCAAACCGTCGAACGTACTGGTCACGGCGCAGGGCCCGCGCCTCATCGACTTCGGGCTCGCCCAGGCCCCGGGCAGCCCCCGTCTCACCGAGACCGCGGAGCTCGCGGGCACACCGGCCTACATGTCACCGGAGCAGGCGCGCGGGCGACCGCCCGGCCCGGAAGGCGACGTGTTCGCCCTCGCCGCGGTCCTCGTGTTCGCCTCGACCGGTCACGGCCCCTACGACGCCCGCGGCCGGCAGAGCACGCTCGAACTGCTGCGGGACAGCGCCGACCCCGACCTGACGGGCCTGCCGGACGGGCTGCGCGAGACGATCACCGCCTGCCTGTCACAAGAGCCCGGCGACCGACCCGCCCCCGGCCGACTGCGGGACGTGTGGGGGCCGTTCGACCCCGGGGAGTTCGCCGAGCTGCTGCCGCAAGCCCTCCTCGCCGACCTGTCCCGCCGGATCGGGGACGTCGCCACCGTCTCCCCCGCCCCGCTGCGCGCCCCCGCCCCGCGCCGCGCCCTCTCCCGGCGCACCCTGCTCGCGGGCACGGCGGCCGCCGCACTCACGGCCGTGGGCGGAGGCGCGGCGCTCTGGGCCACCGGAAACCTCCCGGGCTCGGGCTCCGGATCCGGCTCGGGAGCCACTACGGCGCCCGGCCCCGGCCGCGGCTCCCGTCCGCCCGGCACTCCACCGGCGCCGCTGTGGTCGGTTCCGTCCCCGTTCTCAGCCGCCCCGGTCGTCGCGTCCGGCGAGGTGCTGATCCACACGAGCGACGTCCTGCGCGGTATCTCGACGGCCGACGGCCGGATCCTGTGGGAGACCAAGACCGCCACGGTCGATGTGGTCGTGGCGGGAGAGCGCCTCGTGGGCCTCGTCTTCGACGACGACGGCAACGCGAGCGCGGGATACATGGACCCGCGCACCGGCCGCCTCCCCGCCGACGCCGCCGACCCGGCCGTGCTGGGCGGCCTCGCCCACACCACCCAGTTGCTCGCCGCGGACGCCCAATGCCTTTACCTGAAGGCGTACTTCCGCTCGGACGACCGGCGACAACAGGAGGAGGCCTGGCTGGTCGCCTACGATCTGGGTGCCCGGAAACTGCGCTGGCGCACGCGCGTCGAGGGCGCCGTCCTGGACTCGCTCGGCTCCCTCATGATGTCGTCCATCATCTCCGGCGGCCGCCTGATCTGCTCGGATCCCGCACGCGTCTTCGCCGTCGACCTGCGCGACGGCCGCCTGCTGTGGGCCTGCCGGGTCCGCACCGACCAGGAGGCGACGTCGCCCGACAAGTCGGGCGGCATCAACCCCCCGGTCGCCTCGGACCGCCACGTCTTCGACTTCGAGGAGCGCATCACGGCGGTGGACCTGCTGACGGGCGCGGTGGCCTGGAAGCTGGAGCCGGAGGGGGCGAAACTGCTGAGCGCGCCCGTCTGCGTGAACGGCACGGTGTACGTCGCGGACGGGAAGCTCCAGGCGTTCGACGAGTCGACCGGGAAGAAGGTGTGGACCCACGACCCGGGCGCGTACGTCTCCATGCTGGCGGCGCCCGCCCCGTTCCGCGGTGAGCTCTACGCCACGGTCGCCGGCGCCGGTCAGGCGGTCGTCGCGGTGGACACCGCCACCCGCCGCGTCGCGTGGACGCTCTCGGCGGGCGCCGTGAACATGCCCGACGGCCCGAGCATGATCGTCCAACGCGGCAACCGCCTTTACCCCCAAACCATCGACCGCCTTGCGTCCGTCCCCCTCGACTGACCACGGGAGCGTGAGTTCCCGGTCGCCGGTTCGTTCCAGGGAACGAGCTGACGGCCGACGTGCCACGGTGCGCGCTCCGTCCCGCATCCGAGTTCCGGAACGACCCGAGTTTCACGCGTTTTCTGCGGACCCTGGCCGCGGAGTTCATGGTGGGGAAGCTACCGCGCGACAACGCGTCGGGCTGGACCGTCAGCACGGGAGGCGCTCGGGTCCGGCACGCCGCCAAGGGGCCGGGGGCGGTGGGCAGGACCAGCCTGTTCAGGAGGAGGGACGGGCACCGATGAGGTGGGGGCCGAAGCCGGGCACCTCGCCCTCATCGTGTCGGCCGGCTCCGCGGTCCTCGACCCTGACCTCGTCCTCGGCGGCGGCCGGGGCCAGAGCGCCGGTGTGCCGGGCGAAGACGCGCGGTCGCCACCGCCCCGGACGCCGCGCGCGACGTGGCCTTGCGTCGGCGCTGCCCCGGGGTCGTCGGGCTCCGTGCGCCGCGGGCGTCACACCTCACGCCCCGTGCTCCGCGCACAGGCACCCGACACCGCGTTCGATCCACTCCTGCCCGGTCCACTCGGGGTGCCGCTCGACCAGTAGCGCCCTGACCTCGGCGACGATCTCGTCCGGGCCCATCGCGCAATCGCGTCGGCGCCAGGTCTCGTCGCGCAGCTCGCGCAGGTAGTCGCCGACGACGGCGAGCACGCCCGGGCCGCCGGGGTCGCCGTGACCCGGCACGACCAGCCGGGGCCGCCGGGCGGCAATCCGCTCCAGCGCCGACAGCCATCCCACGCCGGAGACGTCCGTATCGTGCGGCGGGAACCACGGGAAGATCGCGAACTGCCCGGTCTCGGCCAAGTCCCCGGTGAACAGCGCCCCGGCGTCCGGCACCTCGACCACCTGGTCGCCCTTGGTGTGCCCCCGGCCGGTGGACCGCAGCCGGACGGTCCGCCCGCCGAGGTCCAGGTCGTACACCGCGTCGTCGTAGACCACGTCGGGGGTGGGCACCGGTACGCCGTCGAGGCGGTGGGATATGGGCCCGCCGAGGCCCCGGAACATCTCCAGGTACCCCTGCCCCTTCGTCTTCAGGTCGTCGGCCTGCGCCCGGTTGACAAGGTAGGTGGACCGGCCGGCGAACACGTGGGCGCCGAAGGCGTGCTCGGGGTGGAAGTGCGTCGTGGTCAGGTAGATCCGACGGCCCTTCGCCACTTCCAGCGCGAAGGCGAGGACTTGCTCGGCGTTGGCGGTGCCCAGGCCCGTGTCGACGACGAGCACGGCCCGCGTACCGCCGATGACGCCGATGTTGGGCACCAGCCCGACGCGCCGGTTCGGGATCACGAGCAGGTCGGGGGCGATCTCCTGGGCGTCGGAGGGCCGCACGGCGGGGTCGGGAATCGGTTCGTCTTTCATGCCCCGATTCCAACGCACGGGCCCGGCGAGCGTCCAAGACCGTTTCGGTGACGCCGATGCCGAACGGGTATCGCCACCGGTCGTGGAGTTGCGGACGCTGCGCTACGACGTGGCCGTCGCCGAGGAACCGCACTTCGGCCGGGCGGCCGCCCGGCCGCACACGAGCCAGCCGCCGCTGAGCCGCGTGGTCCGTCGTGGCGCTCGCCGCGATCTCCGCGGGAGACGTCGGCATCACCTACGCGACCCCTGACCCGCGCCCGATGTAGCCACCCCCCTCGGACGGATCGTCAGGCCCTGCGAGCGCGTAACGGATTAGTCACAGTCCACCCATACCGGTCCAGGCGCCGACACCATGACACGATGCGCACCCACCACATCACCCTCCTCGCGGCCGCCGGCCTCCTCGCCCTCACCGGCTGCTCCGAGGCCGTCACCAACAAGCCCAAGTCCGACGCCAAGGCCATGGCCCCGCCGTCCGCATCGCAGTCGAGCACCGCCCCAGAGGCGCTCCGCTCCGCAGCCGCAGCCGCCGGCATCCCGCCCAGCCCCGCCCCCGAGCAGCGCGCCATCTACCTCGCCGCGCTCAACAAGATCGACCCTGAGATTGTCAATGGCAAAGACGACAAGGCCATCAGCCGCGGGCTGAGCCAGTGCCAGTCCATGAAGGAGGAAAAGGACCCGACCAAGCGTGTCGATTCCACGAACCGGCGCTTCATCAGCCCCAACCATCCGGACGGCTTCGGCCCCACCAAGGCCGCCTTCATCCTCGCCGCCGTGCAGACCAACCTCTGCCCCACGTACTGACGGGGCTACAGACCACCACAGTGCCAGTGGGTGCCGGGAACGGCTGCCATCCTGGCGCGCGAGGGTTGCCAGGATGTGGATGTGGTCGGGAGCGTGGCGTACGGTGATCCACCGGCAGGCCTGTTCGTCGCCGTGCTCCGCGATGCCCGCGGCGTGCACCATCGCGGCCGCGACCTCGCTCGATTACGCGTCCGACAGCAGCCGGTCGTCGGCGTGATTGCGGACCGAGATGTGCCACACGTGATCTTCCGGCTTCGGTCCGCGCAGCGCTTCCACGGGAGCGTCCAGGAGAAGCGCCAGGTCGGCCAGCGTCATACGGTCCGGGGTGCGGGCGGGACACGGCAGGTCCGGATCCCAGCCCGCGACGAGGTGGGCATCGACGTGCCCGTCGCGCTCGCCCGGACCGAAGAGGTATTCCAGGAGGTCGATCGTCGTCGAACCGCTCTCCGCCTTCTTCGGCATCACGACCGCGGGCGCCTCTCCCGCATCACCGCGACCGTCGCCGCATCCACCCGCGCCACCGCCGCCGCCTGCTGCACAGGATCGAGGCCGTAGGTCGGGGCGAGCTGCTGGACCAGGGCTGCGAACTCGCGCATGACTCCCGGGTCGAAGGTGTTGTTGTGGTTGTGCTGCTCGACCTTGCCCTGGAACCCGGCGACGATATTGGTGCCCTTGATCCTGATGGCTTCCAGGCACTTCGCGGGGCCGACCAGGTTCAGGCCACCATGAAGCGGCCCAGCTCGCGTGACTTGTCCTGAAGGGCGGCTACCCAAGCCCCCTCAGAAGAAACCGGGGCCGCAGGGACCTGAACATCCTTGAGGCCGCCGCCCTCGGCGATCCCTACTGGCTGCCAGTTCACCTCGATGCCTGCCCTCTCCGCCAGGACCAGCATCGTGGCGACGAAGCCCTCGGACAGAGCAGCCATGACTGCGTGACTCGTTCTCCGATGCCACGCAAGCAGGGCGTCGATGAACTCTTTGAGCGCGATGGGGTCGATCTGGCATTCGTCAGCTTGCATGGGTCCGATGCCGGACGGCAGCCCCAGTTCGGCTTGGTAGACGCTCACCTGGCTCATGAACAGCCGTGAGGCCCCGTTGGACGGGTTCCACAGGGTCTCGTCACCCATGTCGTAGTACTGGCTCAACGCAGCCCCTCCCTGCTGGTCATACCGGCCAGCGTCGCAAGCACATGACATTACGGTCAGTCAGCCCTCCACGGAAAGTGAGCCAGAACCCGTTCTCATGAACAAAGCCAGCCCCGCCCCGAACTGCGGCACGTCCTCCACCGTCACGTCCAGGCGCAGCCGTTGCAAGCGGAGCGGGTGACGGAAGACGCCGCCGCGGTCCACGGCCCGGTCGGCGCTGACCTCCGCCACCAGGCCGGGCCGGGACCGTGTCCAGGACTTCGCGGGATCCCCACGCCGCGGTGAATCGCGCCCCTGTCCACGGATGCCCGGGGTCGGCGGCCGCCAGGTGCTCGGCGACTTGGCGCGCCTGCTCCGGGCGCAGCGGGACGGTCCGGCCGACGGAGCGCAGTCGGCCCGAAGCGTCGTAGCGGCCCAGGGCGAGGAGCTGCGGGTGCGCGAGGGTGCCCGTGATGGCGCCGATGACTGCCTCGGTGGCGTCCCTCCTTCTGACCTTGGTCCCTCCGCGGCATCCAGGCAGGTACTTCTGGGGCATGCTCTTGCAGACCAGACCCTCGACGCCTGAGACGTCGGTCCAGGACTCCAGCCAGTCCCGCGCTGTCGCGAGGTCCGTCGTCATCGGGCACAGCGTCCACGGCGCCGTCAGGCCATGGTCGGTGAACAGTGCCTCCAGAAGAGTGCGGCGTTCCTTGTACGGGCGTGCCAGCAGCTCCTGTCCGTCCAGTTGCAGGACGTCGAACGCCATGCAGTAGGCGGGCCAGCGGGCGGCCAGCGCCGGCGCCGGCGCGCCGCGGCCGCGGCCGCGGGCAGCGGCCCCGCGCTGCAACGCCTCGAACGACAACCTGCCCGCCTCCGGATCCCAGACGAGGAGTTCGCCATCGAGGACCAGTCCGGCGGGCAGCTGCGCGTCGCCCGCCGCGACCAGTTCGGGGAAACGGTCTTGGATCAGATCAAACGGCAGCGCGCCGGCCCCGGACGCAACCGGCACCGACTCCGCGGCCTGCGCCGGCGGTCGCGAGGAAGACCCGGATGTCGGAGGGGCGGTGCGCGACCCCGATAGCGGTGCCGTCGTAGCGGACCCGGCGCCAGCCCTGCTCGTCGGCCGGGTGGACGATCAGCTTGGCGGACATGCGCCCAGCCTCTTCCCCACCAGCCTCACCGGCACCCAGGCACGTACAAACGGGTGACGCGCCGCCATCGAGCAGCACGGCACTCAGGCCCGCTGACCTGCGGCGGGGAGCTGTCGTGGTGACTACAGAACCACCACTCACCGGCACGTCACCGAGCTCACCCACCCGTTCACCGGCGTGGGCGTCCGAGAAGCCGCCACGCGTGGACGACTCGGCCGCTGCACGGGTCCAGAAAGGGCCCGGGCTGACGGCGGGGACATCGGCGGTCTGTGCGCGGGGTCGGGTTGTCGGGGTGCGGCCCCCGTCGCGCGGCCCTACGGGCCACGGCCACACCCCTGGTGTCGGCATACGCTTCAAAGTGCACCGGGCGGTACACGCGAACGTGCACCACGCGTCATGGCCGATCTTGCTGGACTGTCACGGAGTGGCGTTGCCGCCTCGGTCGAGATCCTTGAGGAACTGTCGTTGGCCGTCCAGGAACCCGTCCGCGAAGAGCGAGCGGGGCGAGAAGAGCGCAGTGAGCGTGAGCTTGAGGTCCGACTGCTCGACGGACTGCTTGAGCAATGAATGGGTCGCGTCCGGGTAGCGCTCGGCCGTCAACGCGCCGCCCGCGTCCAGCACCTCGCGGTAGACGCGCTCCGTGTCGGCGGTGTCTACGTTGATGTCATGACCCGCGAGGGCCAGCAGCACCGGTACGCCGCGCAGGGCGCGAAGGTCTTGCGTGGCGTCCGCGGTGTAGTTCTTGGAGATGAAGCCCCAGCGATCGGCGGTCATGCCGTCCGCGTCGCCGCCCATGGCCTTGACGTACTCCTCGAAGGTCGCGTGGCGTTCCAGCAACCGTCGGGTGGTGTCGCTCCTGGCGATCGCCGCGTTGGTACGGCCTGCTGACGCGCCGTCGGCGCGCAGCTCGGCGAGGAGGTTGTAGCGGCCCTGCTGCAGCCAGTTGATCGCGGGCGAGACGGCGATGACGAAGCTCACGGGCGTCTTGGCGGCCACCTTCGGCAGGACCCAGCCCGCCTGGCTCACACCCCAGAGCCCGATCCGGTCGCCGTCGATGTCCGGGCGGGCGCGCGCCCAGGCGATAGCGGCGGCTGCCTCGTCGGCCCGCTCGTCCATGGACTGGCCGAGCCAGTTCCCGGGCGCGCCCGCGACGCCGGGCTTGTCCCAGGACAGGGAGGCGTAGCCGGCCTTGGCGTTCGCTTCCCACAGGGGCTTGTATCCGTCGTCATGGGTGGCGTCGACGGGGCCGTCGCCGTGGACGTACACGACCAGGCCGTGGTGCTTGCGGCTGTCCTTGGGGGTGGCCAGTACTCCGTTGAGGGTGTGGCCGCCGTGGCGGATCGATACCCGCTGCTCGTCCATGGCGTAGGAGTGCTGCCACAGCACCACACCGACGAGACCGGCAGCCACGACCAGGGCCGTGACGAGTGACCACACGGCTATGCGGAGCCCGCGCCGTTGAAACGGAATCTTTGGATGCATCGGACCTGACCGCCTCTGTTCGGGTGAGCGAACCTGAAACTATCAGCACAAGCACGGTCGTAGTAAGAATGATAGTTTTGAGTTTCGGGTTGCAGTGAGAAAAGAGGAGGGCACGGCATGGGACTGGACACGACGGACACCGGTACTGGACCGGTGACGGTCCGGCGGGGCCTTCCGGCCGGCGCCGAGCGGCGGGCGGCCGAGATGTACTGGGACGCCTTCGGCCGTAAACTCGGCCCCGCGCTGAACCCGCCGGACAAGGCGGTGCCCTTCATCGCCGCCCACCTGAACGCCGATCGCGCGGTGTGCGCGCTCCTCGACGGGCAGCTCGTCGGCCTCGCCGGCTACCAGCTCGGCGGCCGTGCCCTCACCGGGGGATCGGCCTCCGCCGTGCTGCGCGTGTACGGACACTTGCGGGGGCTGCCCAGACTCCTGCTCCTCGCCCTGTTCGAACGCCACCCGGCCCCCGGACAGCTCGTCATGGACGGCATCGCCGTGGACCCGGGCATACGCGGGCATGGCGTCGGGAGCCTGCTCATCGAGGAAGTGGTCGCCGTCGCGGCGGAGCAGCACTGCCGGGAGATCAGACTGGACGTGATCGACACCAATCCGCGCGCCAGGGCCCTGTACGAGCGGCGCGGCTTCACGGCCGTGCGGACCGAGCGCATGCCCTACCTGCGCGGGCTGCTGGGGTTCGGCGCGGTGACCACCATGCGTCGCGCCGTCGGAACGAGAGGGGCGAGAGAACTGTGAGCACCGAGGCGGACCACGTCGAGGTCCCCACCCGCATGCTCGTCCACGCGCTGATCCGCGAGGACGGCACCGTCAGCGCGGGCGAGCTCTACACCGTCGCCAACACCCTGGGCATGAGCGACCAACAGGTGCGGCTCTGCGTCAAACGCCTCGTGGCCGAGGGACGGTTCAGCCACGAGGGCCGTGGCCGCAAGGCGGAGTTGCACGCGACCGCGGACACCACGCGTGCCCTGGCTCCCAACGCGGACTTCCTCCGGCACGCGTTCCAGCAAGACGCCGGGCTCGCGCCCTGGGACGGTGTCTGGCACCTGGCCGCCTTCGCGGTGCCCGAATCTGCGCGCACGGCCCGGGACGCCCTGCGTGAGACGCTCGTCCACCTCGGCGGCGCCCCGCTCCAGGGCGGACTGTACGTCTGCGCCAACGCCTGGGAACCGTACGTCGAAGAAGCAGCCCACCGCCTCGGCGCCCATAGTGCGCTCACCCTTCTCACCACGACCGACCTGCGCAAGGGCGACACCCAAGAGCCTGTCGAACTCGCCCGCCGCCTGTGGTCCCTGCAGGAGATCGCCGACCGCTACCACCGCCTCAGCCGCCTCGCCCGGCCCCGCCTCGCCCGGCTCACCGGCCCTGCCGGACTCTCCCCGTCGGCACTCCTCACCATCGCGGTCGAGCTCGCCGCCGAACTCACCCGCGCCATGGAGCCCGACCCGCTGTTGCCGCCTCAGCTCCTGCCCCAGCCCTGGCCCGGCACCCAGGCCCGGGAGCTCATTGCCCGGTGCTGGGCGGTCCTGCACGAACGCGAAGGCGGCGAAGCCCGCCCAGCCCTCTTCCGCCTCTACGCCGACATCACCCGAGAAGCAGCAGCCCGGGCCGCGCGCTGAAGACGGAACAGAGGGCGTGCCCTTTGATGCGTACCAACCGGTACATGTTCGGGTGTAGCCGACACCTGGCACCACCAGACACACACGCAGGTAGCCCGCCCGCGCGGACCTCGGGTTGACGCTCGAAGACTCCAGGCCGGCTCGCTCCAGACTGTCCCCACCGAAGTCCACGGGCCTGCACGGATGGAGTTGGAGCTGCGCTACTACTTCGCATACTGCGGAACGGGCCAGGGGAAGAGGTCGAAGAGCATCAGGATGATCCAGACCAGGTGGAAGGCCGGAACCAGAATGCCTGCGGAGGTCTTCGGGACTCCGACGAGCCTGAGCGAGATGTAGAGCGGTGCGAGGCAGAGGACCGTCGTCGCGAGCACATCTGCCCACCGGGCGCTGACATTGCCGTGCTTGGCGGCCTGGATCTGGCCGGACAAGTAGGTCATCACGAGGACGACACCGAGCAGAACGCCCAGCAGAACGCGGAAGACCTTGAGGAGCTTGATGATCTGGGACGGCTCCGTCTTCGGAGCCGGGCCCGGGGCGGGAACGGTGGTGGGGCTGGAGGTCGGTTTCGGCGCGTAGGTGACAAGCCCCAGCCACAGAAGAAACTCCACCCACAGCGGGTCCCGCCTCGACGGCGGAGTGGGGCTTGCCTCCAGGGTGGTGGCCGCGCGGTGGGTCGGCACACGACGGACGGGACCGGCCGCGCGTTGGGCCGGTACGAGACGGGCGGGACCGGCCGCGTGGAGAGCTGTGGCCAGGCGGGCCGGGCCGGCGGCGTGGAGTGCCCGTGCCACCTGGGTCAGGGCGGCCTGGCGCTCGGTGTCGCTGCTGGTGGGGGCCTTGTCCAACACGGTTTTGGACACGGGTTGGACAGCGTCTTGGACAGCCACAAGGATCGATGGCCCGTCCAGGTCGTGGTCGGGCCGGAGGTCTTCCTCGTCGGGCTGGAGGTCTTCCTCGATCAGGGCGTCGTCTTCGAGGCCCTCGGCCGTGATGTGATCCAAAAGGGCCTCGAAGGCCACCTCGTCCACCTCGTCCGCCGTGTCCCGGTGAGCCGGCCGCAGCAGCTCCGGCGGGACTACGAGGACGTCTTGTGCTTCGCGCTCCAGCCGGCTGATCTCCTCCTGGGCGCTGAGCACCTCTGTCATCCAGAAGTCCTGCTGTTCCTCCGCCGTCATCCGGCGGCCGCGGGCTCGCTCCTGCTGGATGCGGACACGGCCCAGCCACTCCTTGGCCTGACCCAGGCGGCGCTCTCCCCGGGCCCGCTCCCGCTCACCGGCCAGCCGCAGCTGGAGCTCGGCGTTCTCCAGCCGGCTCTGTGTGAAGGCCAGCATCGGGCGTAGTTCCGCCAGGTGCTTCTCCGCGTTCGCGGCGAGCGCCTGGTACTTGACGACCTGTTGGAGGGCGTCGTCCCGGCGCTGGTGCTGACGCACCACTTCCCCGCCGGGCGCCATGCGTGCGGTCCGGCGCTCGGCGTCCGCCGCACTCCACCGCTCCCAGGCGTCCCTCACCGCGGTATCTCGGGCCGGACCGGGCTCGGTGAACGCCTCCAACAGGTTCCTGACGAGGTCCTTGGGGATGAGCTGGGAGCCGTTGAGGTAGTTCCCCCACGTCGAGCTGCTGCGGCCGAAGCGGTCCGCCAGCTGTCGGACCGTCGCACCCCCGGTCAGCCGGACCAGGAACAGCGCCAGCTGCCCGCCCGCGGTCTTCTTGTCGATCTCACGCTGCTGCGCCACCGCGCCCCTCCCCCGCCATCCCGTCCAGTCCTGACCACCTCATGACCAACCCGATTCCCCTCCCACCAGCCGCAATACAACCCTTCGCCCCTGGACAGGCACTCGCCGGTCACGCTCCTCTCACCCAGTCCGCCCTCTCAACAGGGGAGAAGACCATGACGCTGTCCATGCTCTACGCCTTCCTCGGCCATGACCTCCTCGGCAACGTCCTGGCCGCGGCCCTCATCAGCGGGGCCGGGTACACAGCCAAGAAGATCCGGGCCAAGCTCCGCAACCGGAACGCCGATACCGACCACACCACTTCCTGACCGAACCATCCCGGGCCCCCCGGTAACGGCGGCAACCTCCGTCGCCATGAAGCTGGAGAAAGCGCGCACCGCAGCCTGATCGGATATCGGCCGAACCTGCCTCATCCGAGGGACTGCTTCGCTACGGCGACGCGGCCGCCGCGCATGCGAGCGCCCCGGATCGGCGCCGACCCGCTCAGTCACCTGGGCAGCCATCATCCTCATGACCCGCCGCATCATCAAGACACGCAAGCCCCCCGAGCGGTTCTCACCCCAGCTCTGACCGGGCAGTTAGGAATCGGTGACCTCAGGGCTGACGGGGGGGTAGCGCCCACGGTTCCAGCGTTCCGTCACAGAGCTCGGCCAGGAACTGCACGACTCCGCCTTCGTAGTGCCACCAGCCCCGTTCCGAGACGCGACGGTGACCCGCCACTTCCGCGGGCTGTGCTCGATGGAGCTCCACAAGAACCGGTCGCCCTCGGCTGACTCACCCCAAGGCAGCAAGCCGCCGGGCGCCGGATGGGGAAGACGCAGTTCGGCGGCGTCATCAGAGTCCCACCAGTCCCGATCAATCTGCTCGTCTACCCAGGCGAAGTGGTCCTCCACGAGGTGCTCAGCCATCCGGTGCCGCCTCCGGGTCACTCGCAGGCGATGCCGTCGCCATCACGGTCGAGGTGCGATCCGTATCCGGGGTCGCCACGGCGGATCGGTGCTGCGCCGGCCTCGCGGACGGCGGTGCAGTTCCGGTACGAAGCACCGCCACCGGAGCCGGAGCTGCTGGAACTGCTTAGGTCTGATGACGGGCCAGTGATCGCGGGGGCGTCGGCCCGGCTTGGGGTCTTGCCGTCGTCGGCAGCGGCTGGCCGCGACACCGACGGCCGTTCAGCAGGCGGCGGCGCGACAGCGGCATCAGATGCCGGCGCACTCGCTGTGGGGGCGGTCGGCGTGGAAAGAGACGGTGAAGCCACCGGGGCCGTAGCCGGAGCCACCGGCGCGGGCGCTGACGGGGGTGCGGCGGTGACCGTGACGGTGACAACCGGCTGCACTCGCGGCTTGGCATCGTCCTGCACGGTCTTCTGTCCCGAGCTGACTGCGGCGAGAAGCACCATGAACCAGAGCGAGGCCAGAACGACCGTCACCGCCCTGCCGGCCTTGTCCCAGCGCGCCATAAACGCGAGCGCCGCTCCGAAGGGCGGCACGAACAGCGTCGCGAGCACCACGACGGGAACAGCCAGCAGCGGATGCCACCGACGCACCGGGACCGGCTCGGTCAAGGTCACTTCAGGGGTCGGATACACACACGTCTCCAAAACCGAGCAAGTAGATGAGAACGGTGCCACCCCGCACTGCTCCGCGACCGGATACGCCTTCGGAGTCGTGCGGCAAGCGGCCCGCGGTGAAGGGATCGGTACCGGCAGCTGGGAGCTCGAGCTTGGGTCGTTTTGGTGCGGCAGGCAGGCAGCCGGCCGGCCTGGAGGCACCCTGGCCGGGGCCGGCTGAAGGCCCGCATGGCACCGCAGGCAAGTGCCCTGGGGTTGCTCCTGGGGCGAGAGGTCAGTGGCAGCTTGTGTGGCCGCGGCCGTTGGCCTTCCAGGAACGGGTATCCTTCTTCGCCCCGCCCGGCGCGGTCGGGGTGAGGGAGCCGGAGGAGTTGTTGAACCAGAAGGTGTCCTTCTTACGGAACACGGTGGCAGCGGTGTTGCTGCCCTGCCCGTTCTTCAACCGGACCGTCTTGTCCGCCGCGAGCGCGAAGGCCGGGAACGTGTACAGGGCCCCCGCAGCCGTCTTCACCGTGTAACCCCGCAGCTGTACGGCTCGTGCGGTGTTGTTGTGGAGGTCGACGTACTCGGCGTTCAGCTTGCCGTACGTCCGGGGCAGGTCTGCGCCCGGCCCGTCGAACTGCAGCGCACCGTAATTCAGACCGCCCTGGTGCACGGCGGCACCCGCGGGACCGGCCTGCGAAACCATGAACACCGCGGTGCAGACCGCGACGCCGGCGAACAAGACCTTCTTCTTCATGTGCGTTCCCCTCCCGAATACGGCGGCGTCACCACACCACCTACGGATCCGACAGCAGCCGGCGGAGAAATCCGGGCTGTCCACGGGTGGATCAACGCCAGCGCGGTCGAAACGGCACGGGCACCCCGGTCCCCGGGTGCCGGGATGCAGTGCGCCGCCCTGTGTGGCGCGAGCTGGTCGGTGGCGCTCTCAGCGCGTGGGCGTACACGTGGATGGGGGCCGCCCGCATTCACGGGCGGCCTCGTTCTCATGTGTACCAGCAGTTGGTCAGCAGCAGTTGGTCAGCAGCTGGTGGTGGTGTCGCCCGGGTCGGTGGTGCAGGTGTCGGTGCCGAGGCCGCCGTTGGCGGTGTCGCCGCCGGCGCCGTCCTGGACGTTGATGGTGTCGTTGCCGAGCGCGCCGCTCATGGTGTCGGTGCCTTCGGTGTCGAGGAGGGTGTCGTTGCCGTTCTGGCCGTCGAGGTCGTCGTTGCCGGGGCCGCCGTAGATGTGGTCGTCCCCGTTGTCGAACAGGTACAGCAGCGAGCCGAGCAACGTTTCGCCGTAGTTGGTGTCGTTGCCGGCCTCGCCGTAGAGGTAGTCGGCGCCGTTGCCGCCGCCCATGATGTCGTCGCCCGCTCCGCCGTACAGGGTGTCGTCGCCATTGCCGCCGTCGACATTGTCGTTGCCGGTCCCGGCGTAGACGGTGTCGTTGCCACCGGCGGCCTTGATTGTGTCGGCGCCGCCCAGGCCGCAGATCACATCGTTACCGCCGGTGCCGTTCAACGTGTCGTTGCCGGGGGTTCCGGTGATGGTGCAGCCGTGCCCGTTGCCCACGGTGGTGGGTTGGACGGCGGTGTCGTTACCGGTGTTGGCGTCGGGGCTGCTGGCCGTGACGGTGCCGGTGGTGGTGACCACGCCGGTCGCGGTCGGCTCCACGACCACGGTGATTGTTGCGGAGGAGGAGGGCGCGAGCGCGCCGACGGTGCAGGTCACCTTCGGCGCGGCGACCACACAGGAACCTTGGGTCGAACTCGCGGACACCATGGTGCGGTTTGCGCCGGACAGGGCCAGGACGGCGGTGACGCCGGTGGCCGCGGCCGGGCCGTTGTCGGTGACCGTCGCGGTCAGGGTGTAGGTGTCCCCGAGCGCGACGGGGTCGGCGGAATCGGCGACCGAAACGGACACGTCGGCCGACGGCACGGCGGCGGCCGGGCTGAACGCCACGCCGAACGGCTCCGCGCCGACGGGGAGGGTCGTGGTGACGGTGTTGGTGGCGGTGTCGAACACCGACACGTCGTTCGACGCGTTGTTGGTGACGTAAGCCCGCGTTCCGTCCGGGGAGACCGTGACACCCAGCGGGACGCTGCCGACGGGGACGGTCGCCACGACCGTGTTGGTGGCCGTGTTGATCACCGAGACGGTGCCGTTGTTGATGCTCGTGATGTAGGCCCGCGTACCGTCCGGGGACACCGCGACACCGAACGGGAAGGCTCCGACGGGAACGGTGGTCACGACGGTGTTGGTGGCCGTGTCGATCACGGTGGCCACCGAGGTGTTCTGCGAGGAGACGTAAAGGCGGGAGCCGTCCGGGGTTACCGCGATCCCGTTGGGCTTGTCGGCCGGCACGGTGGCGGTGACAGTGTTGGTGGCCGTGTCGATGACTGACACCGTGTAGCTGTTGCTGTTGGCGACGTAGACGCGGGTCCCGTCCGGGGCCGCGGCGATGGCGATCGGCTGGTCACCGACGGGGACGGTCGCCACGACCGTGTCGGTGGTGGTGTCGATCACCGAGACGGAGTTGGAGGTGTAGTTGGGGACGTGGATTTTGCCCGGCGTCGCGGCGGGCCCGTACGGGCGGGAGCCGACGGGGATGGTGGCGGTGACGGTGTTGGTGGCCGGGTCGATCACCGACACGGTGCCCGCGTTGGTGTTGGTGACGTACACCTTGCCGGCGTCCGCGGTCCACACCACGCCGGACGGGGAGGACCCGACGGGGATGGTGGCGGTGACGGCGGTGGTGGCCGGGTCGATCACCGACACGGTGTTCGAGCCGCTGTTGGCGACGTAGGCCACCGGTGCGGCCGGAGGGGCGGCGGTGGCCGGGACGGCCACTGCGATCAGCCCGGTCAGCAGCAGAGCACCGGAAGCGACCAGTGCGGTGAATCTCTGTCGCAGACCCGGCGGGCGTAACGCAGAACGTGAGGACATCAGGTGCCTCAACCCTTCCTCAGGGCTCGTCCCGCCTCGGGATGTCGCAGGGGCGCCTGAGACGCCGCGTGTTCGCCAGCCCCCGGTCACCGCACCGGGACGTACCCGCAACGGAGCGAACATCCTTGGTGACCAACAGTGTTGGCCCCTCGACCCGCCCAGCATGCCACCTCCAGCTCCACAGCAGACCCGAACCCGTACATCCGTGGATCGTGCCCGCACCACAGCAGTGACTGCTGTGGAACCACCCCCGTCTCCAGGATTCCGGGATGCGGTAGCCCGCCACGACGTGGCCAGGCGATCACGAAGTGGTCGGCGGCAGGTTCTTCATAAGGACGATGCTGTCGTAGTCGGTGGCGTCCCACCGCCACGCCTGTGTCGATCCGAGGGCGGTAATGCGTGCCTCTGCCAGAGCCAGCAGCCGCCGTCCGAGACCGGTGCCTCTTCGCGATGGCTCGACAGCCGGTTGCCAGAACGAGCCCCCGCCCTCCGGCACTGGATGTCCCGCCGGAGTGGTGCGCGCAGCTGACACGGTGACGGTGCCCACCAGTACGTTTCCGTTCATCGCGACCCAGCACTCGCCTTTGCTCAGGCGGTGCTGTGTGTCCTGCGCGGATTGGTAGGTGCCCCCTGCCTGGACGGCTTCGACGAGGGGTGCGTGGAACGCAGCGAGGCCCTCTGGTGGGAGCGGAGTGGGGCTGCCGATGAGGTGTACCACTCGTCCGCGCCGGTGTACTGGATACGGACCCGGACGGTGTCGTCCGGCCCGGCTTGGGTCGTCAGGGAGACGTCGCCGGTGATGACGCCGACCTCGTCGGTCATCGCCCCGCCGGGCCCCGCCTTCACGTGCGAGGTCAGGGGAACCGACCCCCCGGAGCCGGCATCGGAGCCGGGCCGTTGTCTCGACGGCGGTTAGGCGTGATGGGCATCGCGTTGGCGGGCTGCCCGGAAGACTTGCCGGTCCGGGCCGATGTCGTCGAACGGGGCGCGTGAACTGCGGGAGCGTGAGGTCCCAGGAGTCTGACGAGTCCTGGGACCTGTGGTCCGCTGCGCTGACGGACCTGTTCGGCGGATGGGGCGGACACCTGTCACGCCCCGTTGACGTCCGTTTTCGTCAGCGCGGGGTGTCTAGGCGGTGCAGCTGGTGGGGTGTTCGGTGGCGGGGCAGGTGTCGGGGCCGTTGCCGCCGTCGGCGGTGTCGTCCCCTGCGCCGGCGTTGATGGTGTCGGCGCCGTTGCCTCCGTTGAGAATGTCGTCGCCGTCACCCCCGTTGAGGGTGTCGTTTCCGTTGTCACCGTTGAGGGTGTCGTTTCCGGAGCCGCCGTAGACGGTGTCGTTGCCGTTGTCGGCGTGGATGGTGTCGTTGCCGCCCAGGCCGCAGATGACGTCGTCGCCGGTAGTGCCGTTGAGGGTGTCGTTGCCGCTGGTCCCGGTGATCGTGCAGCCGTGGCTGTTGCCGACCGTGGTGGTCTGCGCGGCCGAGTTGTTGCCCGGGGTGGTGTCGGCCACTGCCGAAGTGGTGGTGCCGGTGGCGGTGATCGTGCCGGTCGCTTGCGGTTCGATCACCAGGGTGACCGTCGCCGAGGCGGCGTTCGCGAGGGTGCCGAGCGTGCAGTTGACCGTCGGGGCGCTGATCGTGCACGCGCCCTGGGAGCTGGTCGCGGACACGACGGTGGCGGAGGAGCCGGACAACGTCAGCGTGGACGTGGTCGAGGTCGCGCTGGCCGGGCCGTTGTTGGTGACGGTCTGGGTGTAGGTGAGGGCGTCGCCCAGGGAGACCGGGTCGGTCGGGTCGGCCACGGCGGACGCCAGGTCGGCGTTGGGGGCGACGTAGGTGAACTGGTCGGCGGCGCCGGTCGCGCTGGTCCCGGCCGGGGTGGTCACCTGCACGTCGACCGTCCCGGCGGCGTGCGCGGGCGAGGTGGCGGTGCAGGAGGTCGCGGTGCAGGACACGGCGGTCGCCGGGTTGCCGGGCCCGAAGGTGACGGCAGTTGCGCCGGTCAGGTGGGTGCCGGTGACGGTGACGGCGGTACCGCCCGCGGTGGGCCCGGAGGCGGGGCTGATGGCGGTGACGGTCGGCGCCGGGGCCAGCACCGGCACCGTCACCGTGGACGGTGCCGATTGGACCGGCGGACCCGACGGAGGTGTACCCGCCGCGGTCGCGGTGTTGGAGATCTGGCCCGCGTCGACATCGGCCTGCGTCACCGTGTACGGGGAGGACGTGCAGGTCATCGACGCGCCCGGAGCCAGCATGGCCTGCGGGCAGGTGACGCTCACCGGCGGGCCCGCGGGAGCGGTCGGCACATCCGTGACCGACACACCGTTCAGGGCGGCGCCGCCGTTGTTGGTCACTACGTAGGAGTACGTCACCGTGTCACCGGCGGCCGAGACCGTGGCCGGCGCCGCCGACTCCGTCACCGAGATCCCCGCACCCTGGACCACCGGCACCGTCACCGTGGACGGCTCCGAGGTGAACGGCGTGCCCTCCACATACGTGGCAGCCGCGGTCGCGGTGTTGGAGATCTGGCCCGCGTCGACATCGGCCTGCGTCACCGTGTACGGGGAGGACGTGCAGGCCATGGACGCGCCGTCAGCCAGCGTGGTCTGCGGGCAGGTGACGGTCACCGGCGGCCCCGCGGGGGCGGCAAGCACGTCCGTGACCGACACATTGTCCATGCGATCGGTACCGGTGTTGGTCACCAGGAACGAGTACGTCACCGTTTCACCAGCGGCCGAGACCGTGGCCGGAAACGCCGACTTCTCCACCGCGAGCCCCGGAACCCCGGCGAAGGCGACGCCCGCAGGCAGCGCGACGACGGAGGCCGCCGCCAGGAGAAGTGTCACCACCAGCGCGGCGAAGCTCCGGCCCGTGCTCTGCAAGCGTCGCAGCGCGCTCAGCGCTCCGGTGCGGGACTGGGCCCCTCGCTGGCTCAACGATGTTCGCGGGTCAGGCAGCGGGTGATGACAACGGGGTCGGATCATGACAGACCTCTTTCGCAGGACGTGTCGATCACTGGCGGGATCGAGTGAAGGTATGGGTGTCGCGCAGGGCCGCCCTGACCGTTCCCGCGGGAGTGACAGCTGGTCGGGGCAGGAACGGCACCTGCCTGTTGGGCTGGCGCCCGCCTCGCAGAGCGGGACCTGTCCGGTTTGGCATACCCGACCGCGCGAGCGCGTGATGCACGTGATGCAAGGGCTCACGGAGGGGCAACCAGCTGGGACAGCCGTTCGGTTCGCTGAGTGATCGTTTCGCACAGCGTCCCGGCCGCCGGAAGCCTCAACATGGCCTGAAACGAACCTCACTAGAGCCGGGTGAGAAGAGATGCATACAGCTCGAAACGGAACGCTGTCACCGTCCTGAACGCATCTCGTTGAACCTCGTGCTCGGCCTGTTCCAGGACCCGGACGCCTGCCGCGCCGACCTCTCCTCGCAGGATCAGCCCGGGGTGAGGGCGGCCGGGCCGTCACGGGTCGTGGCGAAGTGCGCTTCTGACGGAGGTAGGCGCGAACGCGCTGTTAGCTGCTCTGGTAGCCGAGCGGGACGATCTCTTCCGACAGTTTCCCGGCGTTGGTGCCGCCCTCGTTCCAGCGGTCGTCGGGGTAGGGCCGAGTTGCCGCCGGATCGCGAGACGGCTGTGTCCTGCCTCCACCAGGGCACGGACGGTGGCGTTGACGGTTCGGGTTCGGTCGGCGAACCGGTGCCCGGTCGGCCATGGCGAATTGGACGACTGCACCTTCCTCTACCGCCATCGCGACCTCCTCGACGCACTCCACACCGCGGCCCGCGAACCCGCTGGCCCGGCCGGCCCGGGTTGGCAGTTGCCTCCGCTTCGCTACAGATCCGACCTGGCCAACGCGAGCGCACGCAACGCACGCCTGGCCGCCCGCGTCCACCAGCTTGAACAACGCCTGTCGGCAGCACTCGGCGAGGAAATCTGGAGGACCGTCGGCCTGGGGCCACCCACCGACGTCGCTGAGCTCGCCAACAGCATCACCCGACGCGAACAGCGAAACGTCGAGCTGACAAAGGCGTTGGAGGAACGGCATGCCGAGCTCGACGCCGCACGGTCCGCGACCCGGCATCTGACCCGGGCCCTGAACCGGCCCAGGCCGCCGGCCGGCCGTTGACGTAGCCGTCGCCGGTTGTCAGGTGTCACGCGGACGGACCGGGCCTGACTCGTAGGCGAGCCTGGTCAGCCGATCCGGTCACCATGTGGCGATGACCGGCGCGTCCGGTGCGTGGCGGCTCCAGGCTGCGTTGATGCGCCCGAGCCGGACCGCTGCGCCGATGCCGCGCAGGGACGCGACCTTCCCGTCACGGACTTCGAACGCCACGGCGCCCACAACCCTGTCGTCGACCACGGCGAGGACGGCCGGGGAGCCGTTGACCAGCGCGAAGTGGAACGTGGGCGCGCCGCCTGCCAGCCGCCGCTTCGCCGGCGTCGGCTTGAAGCCGGCCCGCACGTACGAGGCAACCTGCTCGGGTGTCGTGTACTTCAAGAGCCGCTTGGCCAGGCCGTTGCCGTCCGAGAGTGCCATCACGTCGTCGGTGAGTAGCGCCACCAGCCGTTCTGTGCGCCCGGACGCGGCGGCGGCGAGGAATTCCTCGACGATCCGGCGTGCGGACGCGGGGTCGGCCTCGCCGCTGCGGCGGCGCTCGTCGGCGACCCGGGTCCTGGCCCGGTGGACGTGCTGCTGGCTGGCGGACTCTGTGATGTCGAGGATCCGGGCCATCTCGGCGTGGCTGTAGGAGAAGGCCTCGCGCAGGACGTAGACGGCCCGCTCGACCGGCGAGAGGCGCTCCATCAGCGTCAGTACGGCCAAGGACACCGATTCGCGCTGTTCGAAGGTGTCGGCAGGGCCGAGCATCGGGTCGCCCTCCAGGAGCGGTTCGGGCAGCCAGGCGCCGGCCGTTCGCTCGTGGCGCGCCTGTGCCGAACGGAGCCGGTCGAGGCACAGGTTGGTGACGACCTTGGTCAGCCACGCTTCTGGCACCTCGATCCGTTCCCGGTCGGCGGCCTGCCAGCGCAGGAACGTGTCCTGCACGGCGTCCTCGGCATCGGCGCCCGAGCCGAGCAGACGGTACGCGAGCGAGGCCAGCCGGGTCCGGCTGGCCTCGAACCGACTGGTGCCGAAGCGCTCACTGGCGGTGTCCATGTGGATCACCCTAGGCGGCTACGCGACCGCCTTGCCGGCCGGGTCATCCAGCGCGTACGGGACCGCGTTGACGGCGGAAGACTGCGGCGCGGTGGCCAGGTGGCGCTTGCGCTTGGGCATGCAGAAGGTCGGGTGCGAGTTGGTCCACAGCGACATCTTGAGGATGCCCGCCTTGATCCGCGCGGCCTTGCGGCCGCCCATGTACTTCGGCTTCGCCTGCGCCTCGTGGTCGACCATCTGCAGGATCCCGTCCTGCCGCCCCAGGCTGATGTGGTTGCCCGGGTAGTCCAGCTTGACGTGTCCGATCTTGCTGCCGGTGAGGCGTCCCACGATGGCCTTCATAGCCTGCATGCCGGTGTAGCCGGCCGTGGCGCAGGACATCGGCAGCGGCCGGCCGTTGTCGCCGACGGCGTAGACGCTGTCGCCGGCGGCGTAGACGTTGGGGTGGGAGAGCGAGCGCATGGTGCGGTCCACGAGGATCCGGCCGTCCGCGGTGACCTCCAGCCCGCCGGCGGTGGCGATCGGGTTGACCGCGAACCCTGCCGTCCACACCGTCGCGTCGGACGGCAGGGCGGTGCCGTCGGTGCACAGGACCCGAGTTCCTTCGACGGCTTCGACGCTGGTGTGCTCCCGGACGGTGATGCCCAGCCGGTCGCAGGCCAGACGCAGGTGGCCGCGGGCTCCGGCGGAGAGCTGGGCGCCCAACTCGCCGCGGGCGACCAGCGTCACGGACAGGCCGGGACGGGATTCGGCGATCTCAGTCGTGGTTTCGATGCCGGTCAAGCCATCGCCGACGACCACCACGTTCCCGCCTTCCCGCAGGCCGTCCAGTCGCTCGCGCAGGCGCAGCGCCGAGGGCCGGGCCGCGACATCGAAGGCGTGCTCGGCCACTCCCAGGACGCCGCGGTCGTCACCGTGGCTGCCGAGCGCGTAGAGCAGTGTGTCGTAGCCGAGCTCGTCGATGCCGCCATCAGCGCCGGCCACGGTGACGACCCGGCGCTCGGGGTCGACGGTGGTGACACGGGCCAGGCGCAGCCTTATCCCCGTGCCGGCGAAGATGTCGGCGAGTTTCTGGGTTTCGATCTCCTGGCCGGCCGCGACCTGGTGAAGCCGCAGCCGCTCGACGAAGTCCGGCTCGGCGTTGACCATGGTGATCTCGGTGTCGGCCGGGGAAAGTCGGCGGGCCAGGTTCCCGGCCACGTAGGTTCCGGCGTAGCCGGCGCCGAGGACGACGATGCGGTGCTTCATGTGATGCTCCTGTCGGTTCGCTGGGCTCTCGGCGACTTGAGCGGGACAACCCCCCGATTCCTGACAGGAACTAGATGTGACGTGAGCCACAGGGCGAAAGGTGATCGCCCCGCGTATGTCGGTGGTTGCGGCGACGACGGCACCGGCCATGAGTTCCGCGCGGTGCGGGACCTGGAGCTTCTGGTGGGGCGGCCAGGGAATGCGGGAGGCGGTCGCGTAGACGACCAGTGCGAGGCCCGGGGCGAGCGCGATGGCCGTCCGGGCCGCATGCAGCCCCGTTGAGGGCCTGTCAGCGCGTTTCACCCAGACCGGCGATGGCGCCACACCTGTTGCACTCGCTACGGTGGATGAAACTGACGCTGAGCTGCACAAACCGCTTAGCTTGTTCTTTATCTTCCAGCCCGCCCAAGCGCATGAGAAGTGCCCCTAACTGCACCTCTCAGCCGGCTGCTGAACCCGGGTGAGATGCTTCAGCTCATGATTGAGCCGCCTCTGATCGGCATCACGCCGGCGATTCCACCTGTTGCCACCTCGTGGCAGCGCATCGACACATGGCTGGCCCGGCATGCGCCCGCTCGACTCGCAGAGCTTGCTCCTCCGGCTTCGCCACATGCCGTCGACCAGCTCGAAGTCGCGTTGGGCGTACGCCTTCCCCACGACCTGCGCGCGTCACTGCTGTGTCACGACGGGGATTCGTCCTATCTCGGCATATTGCCGTGCGGCCCGCTGTACTCCACGGATGCAATCGCCGACGTGAGACAGAGACGCATGAAGGTCTGGGAGGGCGAGGACGATCCAGACGAGCAGGAGGCTCCGTGGTGGGGAACGCAGTGGATCCCCTTCGCCGGCGGCGATGGCGACGAGCACTTCATCGACGCGGGCCCGGGGTTGTGGCATGACCATCTCGGTCGTGCCCCGCACGCCGACTACGCCTACTTCCTGGGGTGGCCGAGCCTTGGAACCTGGCTCCACGAGGTGGCCGAGGCCATGGAGCACCACGATCGGACCGACTGGCGTGACTCCGTCGCCCACCCCTGCGTGGGCGAGGACGGAGAGCTCGCCTGGTGAGCGTTGTCGAGTCCGGTGGGTCGTACTCGCATTGGCATGTTTGGATCGATGTGGCATCCGGCGTCGAACGACGTCTCGCACTAGGTCGCTCACCTGGGCATTCGCCGGACATGGGGGCCGCCTTCGTCTGATCCTGTGCTCCGACCAAGGTGCACGTGACCACGACGAAGGCCGTGAGGGTGAGTTTGCTGCCTGATGCTGTCCGGAGGAAAGCTTTCGCGGAGGCGTCACGCTTCCGGGGAGAGTTCTACGAGTGTCTGACCGCTCGGCGCGACGAGTTGTTCGAGCTGGTGGACGCGGTGTTGTGCGCGGACGGTGCGGTGAAGTCCCCGGTGGACTTGACGCAGTTGCCCGAGCATCGTCGTGGGCACGGAGCGATGTACGGCGGCTTGAACCACGGCCGGATCGATGTCGGTCGGCTGCGGGCGGTGCTGGCCGGGCCGTCGCTTCCGCGTATCGACGGCGGGCGCCTGGTCCTGGCGGTCGATGTGTCGCCGTGGCTGCGCTCCGACGCGCCATGCTCGGCCGATCGGCTGTTCTGCCACGTCTACGGCCGCGCGAAGACGGCCTCGCGGTTCATTCCCGGCTGGCCCTACTCCTTCGTCGCCGCGCCGGAGCAGGGCGCCACGTCCTGGACCGCGATCCTGGACGCGGTCCGGCTCGGCCCGGCGGACGACGCGACCGCGATCACCGCCGCCCAGCTGCGGGGTGTCGTCGAGAGGCTCATCACCTCGGGCCAGTGGCAGACCAGGGACCCGCATATCGTGATCGTCAGCGACGCCGGCTACGACGTCACCCGCCTGGCATGGGTCCTGCGCGACCTGCCAGTCAAGCTGGTCGGCCGGGTCCGCTCCGACCGCGTGCCGCGTCTGCCGAAACCACCGCGGATGCACGGCGTCAACGGCCGGCCGCCCAAACACGGCCCGCAATTCCGCTTCACCAAGCCGGAGACCTGGCCCGAACCCGCGATCACCACGATCACGGACACCACTACCTACGGCAAGGCCGAGACCCAGGCGTGGGACCGGGTCCACCCAAGGCTCACCCACCGCTCCCCCTGGCTCGAACAGGACGGCGAACTACCCTTGGCCGAGGGGACGTTGAAGTGGTTGAAGGTCGAGCATCTATCGAAGGACCAGGATGCCCCGCCGGTGTGGTTACGGTCCTCGACGACCGGCGCCACCCCGGACGATGTGGACCGCTTCTGGCAGGCATTTCTCCGCCGCTTTGATCTGGAGCACACCTTCCACCTCGCGAAGCAGACCCTCGGATGGACCACCCCGAAACTCCGCACTCCCAAGGCGGCGGACCGCTGGATCTGGATCCTGATCGTCGCCCACACCCGGCTCCGACTCGCCCGGCCACTCGCCGCGGACCTCCGTCGCCCCTGGGAGAAACCCAACGCCTCCGACCGGCTCACCCCTGCTCGGGTCCGCCGGGGGTTTCGAAACATCCGCGCTCACCTCGCCTGCCCTACCCGTGTTCCCAAACCCCGAGGCGCTAGGCAGTGTCTTCAAATGATCACGGCTGGTGGATCATGGTGGCGTGATACGTCGTCATGAACTGTCAGATGCCGAGTGGGAGTTCGTCCGGCCGTTGCTGCCCGAGTCGTTGCGGGGGCGGAAGCGGCTGGACGACCGGCGGGTCCTGAACGGGATCGTGTGGAAGTTCCGGACCGGGACGGCCTGGCGGGACGTGCCCGAGCGCTAAGGCCCATGGGCCACGCTCCACACGCGTTTCCGCAGGTGGGCGGCGGACGGCACGTTCGACCGGATGCTGCGGGCCGCCCAGGCGAAGGCGGACGCGGCGGGCGACATCGAGTGGCTCGTCTCGGTGGACTCCACGGTCGTCCGTGCCCACCAGCACGCGGCCGGAGCCCGAAAAAGGGGCTCCGCGACCCGGCGCTCGGCCGGTCCAGCGGCGGGCTGACCAGCAAGATCCACCTGGCCTGCGACGGCCGGGGACGCCCGCTCGCCTTCGTCGTGACGGCCGGCAACACCAACGACTGCACCCGGTTCACCACCGTCATGGAAGCGATCCGGGTGCCCCGGATCGGACCAGGACGGCCCCGCGTCCGGCCCGATCACGTCTTGGGCGACAAGGGTTACAGCTCGAAAGCGATCCGCACTTGGCTCCGCCGCCGCGGCATCCCGCACACGATTTCCGAGCGGGCCGACCAGGCCCGCAACCGGGCCCGGCGAGGCAGCCGCGGAGGCCGCCCGCCGACCTTCGACCGCGAGACATACAAACAGCGCAACGTCGTGGAACGGTGCTTCAACCGCCTGAAGCAATGGCGAGGGATCGCCACCCGCTACGACAAGACCGGCGAGTCCTACGAAGCAGCCGTCACCCTCGCATCACTCCTCATGTGGGCATGACCCTCAAGCCCGTCTCCTGTGGGACCACCGAGAAGATGACCGATCAACGCGTATCGAATCCCAGACGATTCGGCACATCGTCCATTGTGCAGAGCGCCGTGACCTGTTCCTCCAAACGGCTCAGGGCGTCCGGAAGGGAAAGCCGATCGATCCGCTCGTGGTACAGGGTGTGGACATCGGCGCCGAACTCTCCCAGGGGTTGTTCAAGGGCAACATCGACCATGGCTTCAACGATGCACCCGGTCGAGGTGATGGTCACACCTGCCGAGAACCGCAGCTCACTGACATCCGGATCGCCCTCCGCGAAGAAGCCGAAGCAGTGGTAGGTCCTCAGTTCAGGTCCCGCAGCGTGTTCTTCAATCAAGATGGCAGGCGCCAGCCCGGACTCATCCCCGAAGTCATAGGCGATGTAGAGCTGAGTGGTGAAATCGTCCAGCTGCTTGTGCAGCCGATGCATCGTGGTCAGCAGGAGAGCCGTGCTTGCGGCATCGTCCACATCGGTGACGTTCAACATCAGTGGATCATCGCTCATGCGCACCAGCGCTGGCATGTGGGTTTCGCTCAGCAGGCCGCCCCGTCCTCCACACCGTTCAGCCCTGACCCCACGGTCCGTTTGACGACACGACCTAGCCCCGGCCGGCGACCCGCCGCCAAGAACAAACACCGGGCACCCGCTAAGACGTCGGCAAGACCGTCAAACGCCCCGAGACCCTCAAGGCCACCGGCAAGTCAGGAAGTGCGGGTGGAAGGAGACCTCGACCTGCCGCCCGAAGACCTACAGCTCTACAGCACTACAGCACTACAGCGACACCTGGAACCGCGCCTTCGACGAGGGCGCCGTGGTCGACCCGGACCGCGCCGGACAGCTCCCCACGCCGTCCGGGCAGTGATGGGGACTCACATGAGGTGAGGGCTTCGGCGCTCCAGCAACACGACGTCGCGCCACAGCCCGTGCTGGCGGCCGATGCGTTCGCGGGTGCCGATGATGCGGAACCCGGCCCGCTGGTGCAGGGCCAGGCTCGCGGTGTTCTCGGGGAAGATCCCGGACTGGATCGTCCAGATCCCCGCCACCTCGGTCGAGGCGATCAGCGCGTCCAGCAGGCAGCGGGCGACACCTCGGCCGCGGGCGGCGGGGTGGACGTAGACGGAGTGCTCGACGACGCCCGCGTACGCGCAGCGGTCGGAGACACGGGTGGCGGCGACCCAACCAAGCAGCGCGCCGTCGGCACCGGTCGCGGCGAAGCGGTGCTCGGGCAGTTTCGCCGCGTCGAAGTCGGCCCAGGTGGGTGCGGTGGTCTCGAAGGTCGCGTTGCCCTCGTCGATGCCGGCTTGATAGATGGACAGGACCTGGTCGGCGTCCTCGGCCCGGAGCGGGCGGATCCGCACCGTGTTCACGCGGCCGCGGTCTTCGCCGGTCCGGTGAGCAGGGCGCCCATCGCCGCGAGGACGGACGGCTCGACCCGGTAGTACACCCAGGTACCCCGGCGCTCGGAGGACAGCAGACCCGCCTCCTTCAGCTTCTTCAGGTGGTGGGAGACGGTCGGCTGGGAGACACCCACATCGGAGATGTCGCACACACATGCCTCGCCGCCCTCGTGGGAGGCGACCGCGGAAAACAGGCGCAGGCGCACCGGGTCGCCGAGAGCCTTGAACATCTTCGCCGCGATCTCGGCCTCGTCGGCGGACATCGGACGCTCGTTGAGCGGAGGGCAGCACGGGGCGACGGCCTCGGGCTCCAGGAGCGACAGAACCTTCGCATTCGACATACGTCTATGTTGACACACGTCGAAACACGAAGGTAGTGAGGCCACGGGGCTGCGGCCTCCACCTCGCACAGCCGATCCCGCCGACCCGGCCCGCGCCCGCGCGCCTGCCCGCGTCGGCGTCAGCAGCCCGACGCCTGGTCGCCGCGATGGTGACGTCGGTGAACCCGGCCACCCAGGCCCTGTCGGTATTCGATGAAGGAAAGGGCGCCTGTGATGCAGCCGACGTAGTCGCCGCGCTCGGCCCACTGCTCGGGGTGAGGGTGTCGTCGGCGACGACGTCGCAGACGCCGAGGGCCAGCACCTCCTCGGTCATGTCGAGCCCGTACGCCTTCCCACTCGCCCCGACGCGGCGCGCGGACAGCAGGACGTCGATGCCCCCGCCCGAGCCGAGGTCCAGCACGCGGTCACCCTCGTTCAGATCGGCGACCGCGGTCGGGTTGCCGCAGCCCAACGAGGCGGCGACCGCCTCGGCCGGCAGGACGCCGCGCTCACCTTCCACGTAGAGGCCGGCGCCGAAGTTGCCGTCGTTCTCGATCGCCTCCGGGCCGCACCACGCACTGCCGCCCTCGGCCACCTGCACGGCCGCCGCCACCTACCGGAGCGGACCGTCTCGCGCAGCTCGGCCTCCCCGACCGACGTGGGGACGGAGGCGGGGGTGGGGTTCTCGGATGGAGCACTCCTCGGGTTCACGGCCGTCGACCTGCCTCGACGGCCTCACCCCCTGAATCGACGAACGTCAACATAGGTGAGTATCGATACAGCCAGACCAGGACACCGACAGGCCCCCGCCGCCTCGAAGCGCGGGAGGCGCTGCTTTGACGGACATCTATGTTGACGGATGTCGAACCCGGTGTGATGCTGAGACGGCGCCAGCACATCGACAAACGTCGAAACAGATCGAGGAGTCGTCGTGACCACCCCTGCCATCCCCGCCCTGCCCGTCATCGTGATCGGGGCCGGTCCCACCGGTCTGGCCGCCGCCGCGCACCTGGTCGACCGGGGTATCGAGGTCCTCGTCCTGGAAGCCGGAACCGCCGCCGCGACCGCCGTCCGCGCCTGGTCCCACGTCCGGCTCTTCTCCCCCTGGAGCGAGGTCGTCGACCCGGCCGCCGAGAAGCTCCTGGCCCCCACCGGCTGGATCTGCCCCGACGGCGCAACCTACCCGTCCGGCGGGGACTGGGCCACCCTCTACCTCCAGCCCCTCGCCGACGTCCTCGGCGAGCGCGTCCGCTACGACGCCAGGGTCACCGGCGCCGCGCGCACCGGCCGAGACCGCATCGTCGACGCCGACCGCGACACCCAGCCGTTCACCGTCCACTACGAGAGCGCCGACGGCCGCGAGCAGCGCGTCCTGGGGCGGGCAGTCATCGACGCCTCCGGCACCTGGTCCACCCCCGGCCCGGCCGGCGCCGCCGGTCTGCCCGCGCTCGGCGAGAAGGCCGCCGCCCACCGGATCACCTACCGGATCCCGGACCTCAAGGACCCCGCCGTCCGCGCCCGGTACGCCGGCAAGCGCACCGCCGTCATCGGCTCCGGAGCCTCCGCCTTCACCGCGCTCGCCACCCTCGCAGACCTCGCCCAGGCCGACGACGGTCCGGGCACCCACGCCACCTGGATCCTGCGCCGCGGCATCTCCGGATCCACCTTCGGCGGCGGCGAAGCCGACCAACTCCCCGCCCGCGGCGCCCTCGGCCTCGCCGCGAAGGCCGCCGTCGACAACGGCCACGCCGACGCCGTCACCGGCTTCCGCACCGACACCATCGAACGCGACACCCACGGCCGCCTGATCCTCATCGGAGAGGACGGCCGCCGCCTCGACCCCGTCGACGAGGTCATCGTCCTCACCGGCCTGCGCCCCGACCTCACCTTCCTCGACGAGCTCCGGCTCGCCCTGGACGAGCGCCTCCAAGCGCCCGTCGAGCTGGCGCCGTTGATCGACCCGAACCAGCACTCCTGCGGCACCGTCTACCCCCACGGTGTCAGCGAGCTCGCCCACCCCGAACAGGACCTCTACCTCGTCGGCATGAAGTCCTACGGCCGCGCCCCCACCTTCCTCGCCATGACCGGCTACGAACAGGTCCGCTCCATCGCCGCCCACCTCGCCGGCGACCACGAAGCAGCCCAGCGCGTCGAACTCACCCTCCCCGAAACCGGAGTCTGCGGCGGAGCCGGCCTCTTCGACCAGCCCGCAGCCCCCGAAGAAACCGATGGCGGATGCTGCGCCACCCCGGTCACCCTCACCGTCGGCGCCCCCGCCACCGGCGGCTGCTGACCGAACCGACGGCTCACCGAAGCAGCGGGGCCGCGACCGGGACGGGGGTCCAGTCGCGGCCCCGCACCGTCATGCCCGCCCCGCACCCCACCGTTCAGCGCATCACCCGGACCGGCGAGGCCGCCGCCCAACGGCGGCCCCCGCCGGAACCGCCCGCATGGCTCCTCGAACGCGGCATCGGCACCGGACGGCAGGCCACCCGTCTCGCCCCACACGGGAGACTGCCGGGACACCGAAGAACGCTGCCTCCCCGTCACCACCGAGCAAGCCCGCCAGGCGCTCACGGAGGGCGTGACCGCTTGCACTCACTGCCGCCCGGAAACCGCCCTCGGAGTGCTGGAGTGACCAAGTACAGCACGGTGGAGAGATGAGCCCTGACCTGTACGTCATCGTCTATCCGCCGGACGCACAGGGCGGGCGCCGCGGCCGCGGCCGGGACGAGGACCGCCGCGGCCGGAGGCCCGGGCATCCGCCCACATCTAGTTCCCGATCGTGTACGCCACCTCGCGAAGACCCGCAGTGCGGCGACATCGCGGTCACCGGCTCGGAGGAGTACGCCGACCGGGGTACCCACGCTGGAGAAGCACAACGCGGACGAGCGGTGCCCGAGCGCGGCAAAGCGGCAGCAGGCCACCGAGTCCCGCCTGCCCGAGCGGTCCCTGCTCGGGGCGCTCCGATCCCACTCCGTTCCCGCCCGCCGACCGCACACGACGGTGGCAGCACCTGGCTCGCTAGTGGGCCGTTTCCGCAGACGCGGCGTGGGCTGGTGCGGCCGGGCCGTACCAGTGTTGCAGCGCCTGGTGAAGCCCGTCGGCGTGGTCGTGACCGACGGTCCGCAGCCAGGCGGTGTGCCCGTCCGGCCGCAGGAGGATGGCCTCGAGTTCGGGATGGTCGGGGCAGGTCGCGGTGACGATGTCCACTTGGTCTGCCCATCCTGCGGCCGAATCGCGGATGGTGCCTCCTGCGGTCAGGTCGAGCAGCGCGCCGCGTCCAGAGATGAGCAACCCGCCCAGGCGCGTACGGCCGTCGCCTGTGGTCAGGGCGAGATCGGGCGCCAGGCGGCCCAACCAGGGATGGTCGGAGTCGGGGCGCATCTCGTAGCGGGCGTCTAGCCCGGTGATGGTCTCCGTGAGAGCGCGGTTGCCCGCGGGGTGGCGGGCGACGCGGGTGAGGAGGTCGGTGATCGGAGCGAGCCGTTCATCGGCGTCGCCGAGCAGCACCTGGGCTCGCGTGTTGGCCAACACGTGCGCACCGGCGGTGTGGCGTTCGGCGTGGTAGCTGGCGAGCAGGTGCGTCGGGGCGGTGCCGCGCACCGTGGCGGCGAGCTTCCAGCCGAGGTTGAACGCGTCGTCCAGGGCGACGTTGACGCCGATCGCCCCGGCCGGCGGGTGGATGTGTGCGGCGTCTCCGGCCAGGATGACCCTGCCTCGTACGTACTCGGACGCCTGCCGGGCTGCGTCGCCGAACCGAGTCAGCCAGCGTGCGGCGCGTAGCCCGACGTGGCGGCCGAGCGCGTCATCCATGGCGCTTTGGAGCAGGTCCACGGTGACCGGGGTGTCTTTGTCCGCAGGCGGTTGCCGGTCGGAGGTGATGACCCTCACGTAGCCGGGGCGGGGGATGGCGAACACGGTCCCGCCGGGGCCGGCGCTCGCGCCGAACGTCAATGCCTCGGGGTCGGCGAGCTCGACGTCGCCGAGCAGGTAGAAGCGGGTCGCCGCGGTACCGGGGAAGTTGATGCCAACCTGTTTGCGGACGGTGCTGCGGCCGCCGTCGCAGCCGACCAGGTACGCGGCCCGGACGCGGTACTCGCGGTCACCGGTGGTGACGGTGGCGGTGACGGACTCGGAATCCTGTTCCAGGGCGCGCAGTTCGTGTCCGCGCCGGATGTCGGCTCCCAGGTCGAGGGCGTGCGCCTCGAGTATCTCCTCGACCCGGGTCTGCGGGATGCCCAGCGAGTACGGGTGGTCGGTGTGCGTGCCAGCGAGGGTGAGCGTCACCGGCAGGCCGGAGAACGCGGCGTGCGGCACTTGCCAGCCCTCGCCGACGAGCCTCTCGGCGAGGCCGCGCCGCGCCGCGCCAGCAGGTCCAGGGCGCGGGCGTTGAGGTTGAAGCCCCGGCAGAAGTCCGGCCGCTGCGCGTGGCGTTCGACGACGACCGTGTCGACGCCGGCGAGTCGGAGTTCGCTCGCGAGTAACAGGCCGGCCGGGCCGGCTCCGACGATCAGCACCTCGGTCATCGTGTGGTTCCTTCTGGGGACGTGGGGGCGGACCAGGTCCATCCCTGTTCGGTTTGCTCGACCTTGGGCCAGAACAGGCTGCCGTCGCGGATCTCGGCGATGGTCCGCCGCGTCCAGGCCAGTTCGGCCTCCCAGGCGTGCAGCGCGCACTCGGTTTCGATCATGAACAAGCGCGGGACCTTACCGGAGCCGACCGTGTCGGCCAGCACTGTGTTCGTCTCCTCGATGCGTTGGGCCAGATGCCCCGCCCGTTCGACCAGTGCCTCCGCCGCCCTGTCCGGACCGAGAGCGCCGAGGTAGGACACCGCGGCCATGAACTTCGGGTACTCCGCGACGGGCATGCGCAGGAGCTCGTCGATCCAGCGCACGAATTCGCTTTGGCCCAGCTCGGTCGTCGCGTACACGGTTCGCTCCGGCCGCCTGCCATCGCGCGCCGTCTCCACCGGCTCGATCCAGCCATGTCGAACCAACGCCTCGACCGTGTCGTACAGGGACCCGGAGTTGACCTTGAAGCTGCTGTCCTTGTGCCGCTCCCGCAGGGTGGCCGCCATCTCGTAGGGGTGCATTGGCTGTTCTTGGAGCAGGCCCAGCACGGCCAGCGCCAGTGTGTTGGAGATCTTCCGCTTCGCCATCCACATCACCGATCTCTAATAGTAGGAACCGACTATACGGTATCGACTACTTGAGGCGAGCGCCTGTGCCTGTGCCTGTGCCTGTGGGTTTACGCGCAGGTCGACGGCGAACGCAGATCTCCCACATACGGCCCTTTCCGGGAGCAAGATCGGAAAGGGTCGGCGGAGCCGGCCCGGACGCCCGATCAGTTCCCAGAACCCGTTCTCGCTCAAGAAGGTCGCCCGGCTCGCCAAGCTGCTACGGGTGCCGACCTCGGCCCCGGCCAGCGCCCCGGGCGCGGACATCCACATCGGGTACGCCCGCTGCTCGCGCGTCACGCAAGAGCTTCAGTCGCAGCTCAACGCACTCCGCGCTCACGGCATCCCGCGCGACGAGATCTTCTCCGAGGAGATCAGCAGCCGTATCCGGGCCCGCCCGCGGTTCGAGGCCGCCCTCGCTCTGGCCCGCGAGATCAAGGCCCACGCACCGCACTGCCGGGTGCTCTCTCCCGTGTACGAGATGAAGCGGCTCGGCCGCGACGCCGCCGAACTCACCGCGCTGGGCGACGACCTGGTCCTGGAGATGCTGGCCGGCCCGATACCCGGCACCTACGAACCGTCCGGCCTCGGCCGGATGCTCTCCGATGTTCTTCGCCGCGAGGGCCGAGACGGAGCACGAGAAGGCCCAGTCTTACCCCCAAAGCCGTACAGCAGGCCGACGTCGACTTCGCTGCCTTCCAGACCGAATGACAGCGAGTCATCTCGCCCGGATCAGCTCTGCAAGATCATCTCAATGTGGGTTTGCAGGCATCTTGGCTCGACCCCGACCAGAGCACGTTCGCAACGGCAGGTAGGCGGACGCGCGCGCCAAGCGACGGTGGCAGCTTCGTGGGGCGGGATGTGTTCGACGGCTCCCCGGGCCAAGGCGGGTGAAGCGGAAGGGCCGGAAGCATAGGTTGCCGACGTGCGGTTACAGACGCCAGGCCCTGAGCAGAGCCTGGAGACGGCGTCCGGGCCGCGGGGGCCGGCCGAGTCGGGTCCTGCCGATTCTGGCGGGCCGGAACGTCTCAGTTCGCCCCGCCCTCCCCGGCTGAACGGCGCCGATACTCCTCGTACCTACGCCGATTCGCCTCCAGAGTGGCGTCGACGGCCCTCTTCAACGGGCTGCCTCCGCTGGCCCGCTCCTCCCGGAGCGCTTCCGAGATCTCCGCCTCGCGGCGCCCCTGTGCTGACATCGGCTTCACGGCCGCGTCCCGGCGCCGCTCGGCCGCCGCCTGGCGCTCCTCGTCCCTTTGCCGCGCCCTCGCCTCTGACCACCACCGCGGGCCGAACTGCGGAAGATCGAGAGTACCGGGGGCGAAGCGCCGGACCGTTCCCTCTCTCTCCATCTGTTCCAGCATCGTCCGAAGGACAGCCGCCGCGGTCCGGGGTGCATCTCCCCGCAACGCGCACCGGTTCGCGTCTATCGCCAGCACGATGCGATCCTCGCTTTCCGGGTCCGGTAGGAGATCCATCACCTCCAGGATCTCTTCCGCGCTCGGCTGATGAGAGTCCTCGTGACCCAGCCTTCGCCATCTCACCATCGTCGCCCCTCATTCCTGCCCGGTAGCCGCGACACCGCCCCCGGGGCTCGCGGACAGCTCCGATGATGACGCGAGCCGCCGGACGGCACCAGTGCCGTAGGCGCCAGCGGCTACAGACCCCAGCAGGGAGGCCCTCACACCAGGGCGAACGTTGCCTGATACGGCACTAAAGGGCGGGCTCGACGGCAGTGGCATCGCCTACCTCTGGGGTTGCATCGCCGACCTCGACAAGATCGTTCCTCTGATCGATGAGGAGTACTGCGCCTCCTACTTTGCGCATCTTCGGACCATGGCCCAGGTCGCAGCAGCGCCCTACGTCCCCGCCGCGACCTCACCACCGAGGTTGAAAGAAGCCTGCGCCCACGGCCTCGTCATGGTCTTGCTCGGTTCTGTTCGCCAACGGCAGCGACCCCTGCACCGGCGCCGGCGCCGGCTTGCTGCTGGCGCGCGCTCTGCGGCGGCACTCCGGCACTCGTAGCAGGGGATGCCCGTACCCGCGCCCGCCCCTGCGGCCGTAGCGCCACCAGATCGGCCCGTGCGGGCCCAGCTCCGTCAAGAGGTCCAGGTGGGTCACGACGACCGGGGCGCTGCCCCGGTAGTCGATGTAGTCGTCCGTGTGGGCCTTCGGCTCGCAGTCGAGCCTCAGCGTGCCGCACCGGTCGTCCTCGCACAGCTGGGCGACTCGGCGCATCCGCGTGCGCATCGCGTCCTCGCCCATGCGCTGGGCGAACACGATCGCGACCGGCGGATGGACCCGGGCGCGACAAGGCGGGCGAAGAACCTGCGCGAGCGGCGGATCTTGTCCGCCAGGACCGACGGCGGCTCCGTGCCGTTGTCGACCGCCAGGAACGGCAGCGGCACGTGCGTGCCGGGGAGCGCGAACACCGCGTCCGCGCGCAGGCTGCCCTTCGCCGGGGCGTCGAACGTACCCCCGACCGGCAAGGTCACCTCCGTGGTCCAGCCGGCCAGCGGCCCCAGCCCAGCAGGGCGTTCCCGCAACGGCGCCGCAGCTGGCGTAGGGCGTGCTGCCGGACGTGGTGGCCGGGACGTGGCTCAGAGCGAGCCGACGACCTTCCTGGGGGTGATGCGGACCACGACCCGTTGGGCGTCGTCGGCCGATGCGGGGTTGAAGTCCGCGTAGTCCTTGCCCGTGTACTTGCGCGACAGCTCGTCGATCAGTTCCCGTCCGCCTTCGGTGGTCAAGGTGGCCTCGCCCCGGATCTCGGCATAGGTGTAGGGCGCGTTCGCAGGGTTGATCATGACGGTGACCCGGGGGTCCCTGCGCAGGTTGGTCTCCTTGCGACGGCCGACGGTCGTGGAGAACAGCAGGTCGTCGCCGTCCCGGGCGAGCCAGGTGACGGACAGCTGTGGACTGCCGTCCGGCTGGATGGTGGCGACGGTCGCGAAGACAGGGGTGTCGTCGATGACCTTCTGCAGATCGTCGGAGAGTGCAGCGGACACGGGGCGGGTTCCTTCCCTCGGCGTGCGGTGGTCTTCGGACGGACCAGCTTTCCCGTCACTGAAGATCAGTAACGACCAGCCTCCAAAAATCACCGCTCCCCCGCAAGCGCATCAGGCCCGCCGCTTCAAGTCCTTCGACGGTTCACCCGTGCGGCCGAGTCCCAGGCTGAAGTAGCCCGTCGAGGTCCAGGGGTGTTGCCCGGCGCCAGCTGGGAAGCGTCCTCGCCGAGGTCCTCCTCCTCGCCCGTGAGGCGCTCGTCCCCCAGTGCTCCCCACGATGATTCGAAAGACCGTCAGATCTGAGCGGAGACAGGATGAGCGACCAGACGCCGCACGTCGTGCTGGACACCAGCTTCGGGCAGATCGAGATCGAGCTGAACGCCGAGAAGGCCCCGATCTCGGTGAAGAACTTCCTCGAATACGTGGACTCGGGGTTCTACGACAACACGATCTTCCACCGCGTGATCCCGGGCTTCATGGTCCAGGGCGGCGGCTTCACCGACCAGATGGTTCAGAAGGAGACCCGCGGCACGCTGGCCATGGCCCGCACCTCCGACCCGAACTCGGCGACATCCCAGTTCTTCATCAACGTCGCCGACAACGACTTCCTCGACCCCGGCCGAGACCCAAGACCCTTCTCCAGCCGCCCCTGCCGCCCCTCGCTGCCGCAGGCATGGGCGTAGGCGCTGTCCTGCGGCTGGACCACTCCCCCGCCCCGGTCAGGCGCTTTCGGCCTGGAACATCCAGTGGTGCTTCTCGAGGTCGCCGGTCAGGCCGATGAGGATGTCCTCGGTGACCGGGTCGGCGTCGCCCGTGGCCCGGATGCGCTCGCGCATCCGGGTGACGACGGCGGCGAGCGCGTTCACCAGGATCTGCACCGCCTCCACGTCCTTGACCCAGCCGGCCCGCACCTCCGCGATCCCGCTGGACGACGCCACGGTGCCCGCGCGCCCGTCCGGGGTCACACCGAGGGCGGAGGCGCGTTCGGCCACCACGTCGGAATGCGCACGCGCCGAGCCGACGACGTCGTCGAGCTGCAGGTGGACCGACCGGAAGCGCGGGCCCACCACGTTCCAGTGCACTTGCTTGGCGACCAGCGCCAGGTCCACCAAATCCACCAGTGCGCCTTGCAGGGCCTCACCGACGATCTTCACGTCGTCGGCGGGCAGGGCGCTCTTCACCACGGACACAGGGTTCTCCATTCGTCGTACGGCCGGCGACCTACGGCCGGCGATCACAAGCTGAAACGCCGCCTACCCCGCCCACTCACATCAAAACGGTCGGTTTCGGAAGCCCGCGGATACCACCGTCCCCGTCGCGCGGAGTCGGCCATACTGACGCGCGGTGCCTTGGCGGAGGGGCGTACGGGGCACGTGGTCGGGAGGCGACGAGGTGGAGATACCGGGGCGCATCGGCGGGTACGCCGTGGAGCGCGAGCTGGGTGCGGGCGGGATGGGCACGGTGTACCTGGCCCGCTCCCGCGGCGGGCGCGCCGTGGCGGTGAAGGTGGCCCGGCCGGAGCTGGCCGCCGATCCGCACTTCCGCGCGCGGTTCCGCGCCGAGGTCGAGGCCGCGCGCAAGGTGGGTGGCTTCCACACGGCTCCGGTCGTCGACGCCGATCCGGAGGCTGCGGCTCCCTGGCTGGCCACCGCGTACATCCCGGGGCCGACCCTCTCGCAGATGATCGCCGAGCAGGGGCCGCTGGACGAGACCGAACTACGCCTGCTCGGGGCCGCGTTGGCGGAGGCCCTGCAGGCCGTCCACGCCTGCGGCCTGGTCCACCGGGACCTGAAGCCCGGCAACATCATCATGGCCGGTGACGGTCCGCGCGTCCTGGACTTCGGCATCGCCCGCGCGGTGGAGTCGACCCGACTGACCGCGACCGGGGCGGCTTTCGGCACGCCGGGTTTCCTGGCCCCCGAACAGGCCCAGGGCAACGAAGTGACCAGCTCGGCCGATGTGTTCGCGCTGGGCGCGGTGCTGGTCGCGGCGGCCGGGGGCAGCGCGTTCGGGTCGGGCACGCCAATGGGGCTGATGTACCGGTCGGTGCACGAGAGCCCGGACCTGTCCGCCCTTCCGCGCCAACTGGTTCCCGTGGTGGCCGCCTGCCTTGCCAAGGATCCGCAGCACCGGCCGACGCCCGAGAGGCTGTTGGACCTCCTCGCCCCGGAGGTTGTTCCGGAGGCCGCTCTGGAGACCCCGCCGGTGTCCGCTCCGCCCGCGCCGCCGGTGTCCGTACCGGCACCACCCGTGCCGGACCCGCCCGTACCGACCGTCGGGGCGGACGACGGGGCGGACGACGAGCGCACCATCACCGCCGCCCATGTCCGGCACCGACCGGCCCCCGCCGACGCACCACCGCAGGCCACGCCCCCGGAGCGGAGCCCCACCACCACGACCGGGCCGAGGCCGGGCCGCGCGCGGCTGGCCGCCGTCGGTGTGGGTGGCGCCCTGCTCCTGGCGGCGGGCGCGATCGCGGGTTACGTCGCCTACTCCTCCGACGCCTCGGACGGCGCCCCCTTCCCCGCGGCGACGCACCAGCTCACCATGTTCACCTCAGTGGCGGGAGGTAGGTACACACTCGTGGACAGGGCGCCACGGCTGGAGAAGGCCGAGGACCTCGCCGACAGGAAGGACGCGACCAGCGTCTCCGTCACCTACACCGGAACGGGCACGTCGAACGTGTTCCGGCAGGTGAAGATCGACGCCCTCTACGGTCGGCTCAAGTACCCGGAAGAACACCGCACCCGCATGCTGCCAACGCCGAGCGCGTCCACAGAACCCACCGTCGTCACACCGCGCAAGGAGGTCCGTTTCCCCGGATACGACGTCGCGTTCAGCTGCGAGACGCTGTCCTCCAGCACCGAGAGCGCCGTCACCTACTGCGCCTGGGCCGATGACAACACCGCCGCGCGCCTGGAGTTCACACCGGACCGCAGCATCGATCTCGCGGCAGCGGAAGCCCGTAAAATTCGCGACGACATCCGCCGCCCTGTCTACTGACCGGCGCGCGGCCCAGTGACCTGAGTCCGGATCGGTCGGTTCCTGTCGGCCGCCATGGTGGCGTTCACCTCCAGTGCTATACGCAGGCGGACGTTCATCCGCAGGGACTCCGAGCCCGCACGAACGTTGCGGCGCGGTTCGGCGGGTACATGCGCCGCGTCTGGCGGCAGTGGGACAGGGGATCTTGTGGTGGGAGCGCTGATCGCGGGTGGGTGGGGCCTGTTCGCGGGCGCGGCGCTGCTGGTCGGCGCCGCCATTGGCTTGTTCGTGCGGGTCCCGCCCCGCTGGATCGCGCTCGTGATGGCGTTCGGCAGTGGCGTGCTGCTGTCCGCGGTGTCCTTCGACCTCATCGCCGAGGCGTACGAGCGCTCCGGCATCGGCCCCGTTGTCTGGGGTGCGTTCGGCGGGGCCGCCGTGTACTCGGGGGCGAACGCGCTGCTGGCGCGGCGCGGTGCTCAGCACCGCAAGCGCTCCGGGCAGCAGCAGCCGTCGGAGTCCGAGGCGCCCGGTTCGGGCAACGCCATCGCGCTGGGCGCGCTGCTTGACGGGGTGCCGGAGTCCGTGGTGATCGGCACCAGTCTCCTGGGAGGCGGTCACCTGGGCACTGCCACGGTGGCAGCGGTGTTCATCAGCAACCTGCCCGAGGGCCTGGCCAGCGCCGCCGGCATGCGCAGCGCCGGCCGAAGTCGACGTTACGTCTTCGCCCTGTGGGGCGGCATCGCGCTGATCAGCGGCATGGCGGCACTCGCCGGATACGCGCTGCTCGGCGGTGCCTCGGAGGCGATCATGGCGATGATCACGGCCGTGGCCGGAGGGGCGATCCTCGCCATGATCGCGGACACGATGATCCCCGAGGCTTACAGCAAGGTGCACCTGCTCACGGGGCTGGTCACCGTGGCCGGGTTCCTGTCCGCATTCGCGCTGGCCCACCTCTAGAGGGCGGCCCCGGCCCCCTGGCTTGCTCACCTCGCTTACCTCGAGGTCGAGGAGACGGGCGACCTGCGTACTGAGGGAATCGACGGCAAGGGCGCGGCTCCGACAGGAAGAGCCGCGCCGCGCGAGCGGCTCCCGAGCCCGGTGGCAGGTGGCAGCTGGCTTTCAGCCCTGCTTGATCGCGGAGACGTCGAACTCGAGGACGACCTTGTCGCCGACCAGGACTCCGCCGCCTTCGAGGGCCGCGTTCCAGGTGATGCCGAACTCCTTGCGGGAGATGGTGACCGAGCCCTCCAGCCCGACCCGCAGGTTGCCGTACGGGTCGACGGCGTTGCCGGTGTACTCGAAGTCGATGGTGACCGGCTTGGTGGTGTCCTTGATGGTCAGGTCGCCGGTGACCCGGTAGTCGCTCTCCGACTTCGCCTCGACCGCGGTGGTGCGGAAGGTGATGTCGGGGAAGGTCGGCGCGTCCAGGAAGTCGTTGGTGCGCAGGTGCTGGTCGCGCTGCTCGACGCCGGTGTCGATGCTCTCGGTCTTGATGACCACCTGACCGGTGGACCTGGTCGGGTCGGCGCCGTCGAGGTGGGCGGTGCCCTCGAACTGGTGGAAGGCGCCGCGCACCTTGGTGACCATGGCGTGGCGCGCGATGAACCCGATCCTGGTGTGGGCCGGGTCGAGGACGTAGTCCCCGGTGATGTCGGACAGCGGGACGGTCATGGGTGGTTACCTCCGTAAGGTGACGCTCCTGGCGACGGACCGCCCGGATCGCTACCGATGCACGCTAAGGGAGCTGCGACTCCCTATCCGGCCGGACGCGCGCGGCGGCCGGCGATTGCACCCGGACCGGTGGTTCGCGATCACCGTGGTACCACCTTCGTGGAGCGGGTCCCGGTGCGCACGGTTCGGCTCAGGGTCAGCAGGTCGTAGGGGGTGGTCGTGGCGCCCTCTTCCACGTATTCCGCGGAGGTGGAACCGGTCGGGGTGGGGGCGTCCGTGGAGCAGCTGGTGCACGGCAGAGGGATGGCCGTGGAAGTCGAACACCACCACGTGCGTGTCGTCCCCCAGCGCGTCGCCGAACCGGTCGTCCGGCATCCCGTGGAGGTGACGGTCCGGCGGCGCGATGGCGCACAGGTCGACGACAAGCACGGGGACGGGGACAAGCACGGGGACGGGGACAGGGGCGGGGGCGGGGACGGGGACGGGGTGCACACGAGGGCGATTGGCTTCCATGCCGCCCGCCCACCCCGAGAAGCCGACTTCGACCGGGCACCTCACCCACCCGTCTCACCCCCCTCACGCAACGCCTCCCTCGGCCGGACGTGGAAGGTGCCGGTCCATCCGCGTTTGCCCCGGTCCTGTCAGGGAAGCTGCACGGCACGGGGGACCCCCTTGGGTCCGCGCCGGCAACACAGCAGGAAGGTACCGACATGGTGAACATCTCCACCGCGTTCGGGGTGGTCGCACCCAGCCGCGGTGCGCGGCCGCGAACGTGCGTGCGCCACCGCCCCGTCGAGAGCCCCCGCACGGTGGACGGCGGAGCCTTCCGCCCTGTGTCCGAGGGACGGGGACGGGGCGGGCGCGTCCTCGACAGGAGTGCTCCGTGACCGACCATGACACGCGGTTGAAGGCCATCGCAGCACTGACAGGCCTGCGGGGCGGAGTGGGAACGGATTACGTGTCCGAACTGCTCGGCGACGTGACGCCCGAGCAGTTCCTGGTTCCGGCCGACGGGGACGCCACGCAGATCGGGCAGTCGGTGCTGGAGCAGCTCTCGGGGCCGGTCAACTCCCTGATCAACGGATTCATCCTCGCCTTTGAGGTGGTGGCGCGCGCCTACGAGGAGACGGATCCGCAGACGTCCACCGAGGAGCTGTTGCAGTCCTTGGCCCTGCGGCTCTCGATCGACGAGCCCGAGGAATCCGGGTGATCCGGGTACCCGGTGATCCCTTCCGTGCTGGACGGCCAAGGCGCTTGAGCCGGTCGGGTCGGGGCAGGGGCGCCGGGTACGGCCTGCCCGTGCAGGCTCCGCCGCACGACCGTGACGAGAGGATGTGAGCCCCGTGCGCGTCGCGTTCCTGACAGCGCCCGAAGGCGTGGAGGAGATCGAGCTGACCCGACCTTGGAAGGCCGTGCTGGACGCCGGATGGACCCCGCGCCTGGTCTCGACGGAGCCGGGCACGGTGCAGGCGATGCGCCACCTCGACAAGGCGGGCACCTACGCCGTGGACCGGGTCCTCACGGACCGTACGGACGAGAGCTTCGACGCCCTCGTGCTGCCGGGTGGCGTCGCCAACCCCGACGCGTTGCGGGTCAGCGAGGCCGCCGTCGCGTTCACGCGAGCGTTCTTCGAGGCCGGCAAGCCGGTCGCCGCGATCTGCCACGCCCCCTGGACCCTCGTCGAAGCCGACGTTGTCCGCGGCCGCACGCTCACCTCGTGGCCCAGCCTGGCCACGGACATCCGCAACGCGGGCGGCACCTGGGTCGACGAACAGGTCCACATCTGCCGCGCGGCCCCGGCCACGTTGGTGACCAGCCGCAACCCGGACGACCTGGACGCGTTCTGCGCGGCGCTCGTGAAGGTCTTCGGCGACTGAGATCCGTCGGAACGTTCCGGCGTGTACCGGGCGAAGGGCGGGACGGGAGGGGGGCGTGGCCACTCCGTCGCAGTCGCCGTCCCCACGGCGTGCGCCACCTCGCTGGCCGCGACCGGCCCCTCGATCGCCCACCGCGTGCGCCTGGTCGCCGGCGCCCGTGTCGCCGGGGCGGCCTCCGCGCCGCCTGAGCACCGGCAGGCCGTGCGCGAGGCCGTACGATGCCCCCTCCTCCGGCGCCCCGGAGGCGGCCGCCACTGCCCGGACCGCCGACTCCGCGCGCGGCCTGCTCAGCCTCGCGCCGACCACCGCGACCCGCCTCCTGCCCGGCGACGGCGAGCGTGCCCGCGGACTCCCCCACCGGGCCGCCTCCCTATAGAGCTCGTCACCGCCCCTACCCGGACGACTGGGGCGTGCCCGGCTCGTATTGTCCGAGGGGCGCTGAGGCCCTCTTCGGAGAGGCCGGACGGGGTCTTCACGCGGTGCGTGCTGCATTCGGCCTTGGACGCCCACATCCGCCACTACGACCTGGTGGTCGCTTCCGATGCGGTCGCCCCCATCGACGCGCGACTGGCTGAGGCGGCCTTGGAGATGATGCGGCGCAACAGGTCGGCCGCCATCCGCCCGGCCAGCGACATCTCCTTCGGCCTCCGGCCGGCCGGACGCTGACGCAGGCCTTCCCGGAAGCGGCTTGCCGTTGAGCCGAGGCAGGCGACACAGGGCGACACCCACGTCCTGGCCGACGCCCTCGACCGCGAGCCCTTGCCCCGGGCGCACCCAGGGAGGTCGACGGTTTCGGCGTCGCGTTCCTGCATGCCGTCGGTCTGGCCGGCCCCGAGCTCGCGGCCGACGGCTTGGCGCGCGGGCGACAGCTGGTCATGGACACGGCTCCGGGAAGGACGACGGAGTTCACCGTCACACCGGCCGGAAGTTGGCGGTGTACTTACCCTGACAGCGGGCACCCGCCACTCATGACCCTTCTGCTGCTTTTCCTCTTGCCCCTGGGATTGGCCCTCGTTCTCCTGGCGACCAGCGACGGGCGCCGGCACGGAAAACATCGTTGACCACGTGAGGAAGGCGTCGTCAAGAGCGCAGCCTCCATACCTACTGGGCGAGCAAGGGCGGGTCACAGGCGCGCGTCACAGTGAGTGGGCTTTGACCTGACGAGTATTCGCCTCTTTGGCCGCCGGTTTGTCCGTTGCCGAAACGCTCGGGAGGGTCCCGTCATGCTGCGTCCGTCCGGACCCGGAACAAGACTCCGTTGATCACTCTGCGGTGATCGTTCCATCGGCCGCCCCGGTGCCCCGACTCCGGCGAGTGCGGCTCCAGCCGGACCTGCCCCGGGCGAGGTTCGGGCCGTCACCGCACGGGCGGACCCGATCGCGTCGCGGCGTCGGTGTGCCGGAGTTCCGCGAGGAGCTCGCTCTGTCCGGCCAGGAGTTCGGTCAGGATGCGCCGTGCGGCACGCAGGAGCTCCGCCACGTCGCCCCCGGCGAGGGCGTAACTGACGGTAGAGCCGTCACGGATGGAGACCACGATGCCGGACCGGCGCAGCACCGCGAGCTGTTGGGAGAGGTTGGACGGCTCGATGTCGATCTCGTTGAGGAGTTCGCGTACGGGTACGGGACCGTTCTGGAGCAGTTCCAGTACGCGGATCCTGACGGGGTGTCCGAGCATGCGGAAGAACTCCGCCTTCGCCTGGTACAGCGGCACCTGCATGCGATCACGCTCCCAACCGGGTTCGATCGTTCCTGGGCTGGCAGCTGGACCTGCCGGACGTGCGACGCCCACCTCCTGTCATCTTCCCGCCTCCCGGCTCCGGTCCGGCCCGTTCTGATCACATGTAGATGTGTCGAGTTGCAGACTTCTTCAACTCTTGGGCATACGGAGCCGGGCGCGGGAACGACTAGACCTCCAGTCCTGCCTCGATGAACTTGAGCTGGTGCCTGGCCATGGCCAGGTTCGCCCGACCCTTGTCCAGGACGAGGTACAGGAACAGGCCGTTGCTTCCGCGGCCCCTGAGCGGTCGGATGAGGTGGTACTGACCGCCGAGAGTGATCAGTACATCCTCGATCTCGTCCTTGACGCCCAGCATTTCCATCGTGCGGATCTTCGCCCGCAGCACATCGGTGTTCCCCGCCGCGGCCACCGCCAGATCGAGGTCCTTGCCCCCGCCCAGCGTTCCCAGCGCCATGCCGCTCGTGTAGTCGACCAGGGCGGCCCCCATGCTCCCGTCGATCGAGGTCATCGCCTCCTTCAGAGACGTCTCCACACTCAGCATCAGTACTCGCTCCCTGTTCTGGACGGCCCCGGCCGGCTCCACACCCCGGCTGAGTGGTGACCACCGACGCTACCGACTGCCCGTCTGGAGGTGCGGCAGCATCGGGGAATCTGGCGGGAATCAACCCCGCGGCCCGGCATTCGCCCCTGCGAGATCCAGCCCGAGGGTGAGGCGGGCCGGGCACACTGTCCTCTTCCCCGTGCGCCCGGCGGCGTTGGTCGCCACCGGAGCGCCTTCGTTCCGGCCGGTCAGGGCTGCCTGCCGGCGGACCGGTCCTCCCCTCATGACGGCCTGTCACCGAGGGGCGCGCGAAGGGGATCCACCGGTCGTTTCCGGCCATGGGGCGCGATGTCCGGTAGCGGCGGTGATGGTGTCAGGGGCACATCTGCCGAGTTCGACCGTCCACCACCCCACCCCACCGCGCCGCTCGCCCGGCGCTCCCTGGAGCCGCCGAGGTCAGGCGAGGCGGTGTCGCAGAAGCTTCTTGTCCGGCTTGCCGGCGTCGGTGAGGGGGATGGCCTCGGTGAACATGATGCGGCGGGGGCGGTACATGGCACCGAGGCGGGACTCGACCCAGTCGGCGAGTCGACCCGGCTCCGCGTGCGCGGGGTCGGCCGGGACGACTGCTGCGCAGACCTGCTCCATGCGGTCGCCGTCGCGGACCCCGAGGACCGCGCTGGCGCGCACCTCGGGGTGGGCGTTGAGCACGTCCTCCAGGTCGGCGGTGTACACGTGGCCGCCGACCACCACGATCATGTCCTTGAGCCGGTCGACGATGGTCAAGTAGCCCTCCTCGTCGAGGAATCCGAGGTCGCCGGTGTGCAGCCAGCCGTCCCGCAGCACCTCGGCGGTCAGCTCGGGCTGCTTCCAGTAGCCCCGCATCATCGTGCCGGTGCGTACGCAGATCTCCCCGAGCGCGCCGGGTGGCAGCGTGCTGCCGTCCTCAGCCCGTACGGTCACCTCGACGCCGGGCAGCGGGCGGCCGGCGGTGCGCATCCGGGCCGGGTCGGCCGGGTCGTGGGCGTCGGCGGGCAGAACGCTGATGCCCCCGGCCTCGTTCTGCCCGTAGAACTGGACCAGGACGGGGCCGAAGACCTCCACGGCCCGGGCCAGGCGCACCGGTGAGGACTGACAGCCGCCGTACACGAGGGAGCGGAGGCCGGAGGTGTCGCGGGGGCGGGCCTCGGCCTCCTCCGTGAGCTCGTAGAGCAGGGGCGGCAGCAGGAACAGGTCGGTGACCCGTTCGCGTTCGATGGCGTCGAGGACCTGGGCGGCGTCGAAGTGGGGCTGGAGCACGACGCTTCCGCCGGTGCGCAGCGCGAGGTCGGCGAGGGTGCCACCGAGGTGGGCGAGGGTGGTGGCGACCAACAGCCGGGGGACGTCGGCCATGATCGGAATAGGGCCCGCTGGTGCGTGCGCGTCCGTCGGGTGCGCCGGGCCGAGGGCGCTCAGGGAGGCCTGGCTGAGGCAGATGCCCTTGGGGTGGCCGGTGGTGCCGCCGGTGTGACGAATGGTGGCGATGTCGTCGGGCTCGGCTCGTCCGGCGAGGGGTTCGTCGGACTCCAGTGCCGCGAGGCCGAGGAGATCGACGCCGGTGGGCGCGGGACCGAGGCAGAGCACGGTCTCCACTCCGCCACGCGCGGCGAGTTCGGCGGCTCGCTCGTGGTGGTCGAGGTCCGTGATGAGGATGCGTGTCTCGATGTCCTCCACGGCGACGCTCTGCACGTCGGCGGAGAGCTTGCTGTAGAGGTGGCTGACCCGGCAGCCCAGGAGGTGGGCGGCGTAGCGGACGGCGAGGGTCTCGGGCCGGTTGCCGGCCAGCAGGGCGACCGTCATGCCGCGTGCGGCGCCGAGCGCCGCGAGGGCACGGGCGAGGCGGTGCACGAGGGCGCGCAGCTCCCCGGCGCTGATCCGCCGTTCCTGGTGCACCAGGGCCTCGCGGCCCGGGTCGGCGTCCAACACGTCGAGTATGTCTTCGACGTACGTGCGAAACGGTGCGTGGTCCATGCGTGTGGAGAACCTCCCTTTCCCGGCGCCCCCTGCGGGTGGCTGCGCCGGGCGCGGTGTCGCGGGGGCACGAACACTGCGGACGGGCCGCGCCACCCCTTTTCGTTGCCAGAGGCAACGAAAAGGATGGTAGGGGCATCTATATGGGAGTTCAACCCAAGGGCCCGCCTAGGGGGTTGGATTCAGCCACGTGAAGGGCGGTCTACCTTCGATCCCAAGGTCGCGAAGTGACGTGGGAGTCGACACCCGGGTGTCGGGCCGGGCCGTTCACCTGCCGCCCGTTGCGAGCTCCGCCGTCTCCCCCGCCGGGCGGCACCCCGTGCGGTCGCTCGGCCGCCTCGACTCGCAGCTGAGGACGGCCCGTCGTTGGCGCGGCGCTTCGGCCTTGAGGGGCCCGGCGGCGTCCACGCCGGTGTGGTCACCGGTCAGAGCAGCTAGCCGTGCCCCGGGCGCACACACCATGCCCGGCAGGCCGGGAGGATCGGGGAAAGCGACCATGTCCCTCAGAAGGACGGCCCTGCCCTCATTTCCTCAGCGGCTGCGGGCGGCCCTCACCTCGACCAGTGGGCCGATCAACAGGCGAGCACCGTGCTTGCGGTAGGCGAGAAACAGCGGGTCCGGCGACCGCTCCGCAGGCATTGCTCACGCCACCACCCCCCCTCCCGCTATAAGAGGTCCTCACAAAGGCGTTGGACGTGGCGGTGGGTGATGAGGCAGGTGGCGAGGCCGAGGAAGGCTTCGTGGATGTCGTCGCGTCGTTCCCATCGGATCCGTAGTCGGCGGAAGCCGTGGAGCCAGGCGATGGTCCGCTCGACAACCCAGCGGTGGACGCCGAGGCCGGAACCGTGTGGGACACCGCGGCGGGCAAACACTGGCTTGACGCCGGTCGCCCAGACCAGACGGCGGCATTTGTCATGGTCGTGGCCGCGGTCACCGAGCAGGCTGTCGGGTCGGTTGCGTGGCCGTCCGACCGGGCCGGCGACGGACGGGATCTTCTGCAGCAGGGGTATCAACTGGGTGACGTCGTTGCGGTTCCCGCCGGTCAGTGAGACGGCGAGTGGGATGCCCTGGCCGTCGACGATGAGGTGGTGTTTACTGCCCGGACGTGCGCGGTCGACCGGGCTGGGACCGCTTTGGGGCCCCGTCGAGCGGCCCGGACGTGGGAGGAGTCGATCACCGCCCGCGACCAGTCCGGCTTCTTCACGACCCGCAGCTTCTTCAGCAGCACCACATGCAGCTGGTCCCAGACACCCGCGTTGTTCCACGCGGCCAGACGCCGCCAGCAGGTCATGCCGGATCCGAAGCCCAGCTCCTGCGGCAGGTACTCCCACTGGATCCCGGTATGCAACACGAACAGGATCCCGCACAGTGCCTGCCGGTCCGGAACCCGAGGCCACCGGTTCGTCGCTTCCCCGCATCTCGCCTGTGTGGGGACGGAGTTGAGTACCCGGCCACACGGCGAGGTCCCGTCCGCTCGGTGTCGGCCGCGCTCCCCGGGGCCACGACGTACCACCCTCGGCATCTCAGCCGTCTCCTGACCGCGCTGCGGGCACGGTCAATCCGAAGCCTGGTGGCACGAGGTTCCTGCGGTGAATTCGGCCACCCACGAGGCGTTCCTGAGGCACGGGGTTCTCCTTTCGTGACGCGCGGGGCCTCGCGGGTGGCGCGTGGGGGTCAGGCGGTGGGGCGGTTGTCGCTGAAAAGCTGTCCGGTGGGGCCGTCGGCGCCGGGCGTGGCGGCCTGGACGATGTCGCGGGCGCTGTCGGCGGCCGCTCGGTCGCTGGCGTCGTCGCCGCGCTCGGGGTGGGTGGCGGTGTTGCCGGGGTCGACGGCGTTGACCAGGATCGAGGTCTCGGAAAGGGCCCGCGCGAGGGCTTCGGTCCGTGCGTTGAGGGTGTACTTGGCCATCGAGTACGCCGGGGAGCGCAGGGGGGGGGCGCCGAGGTCGAGGTCGGTGGCGATCTGCTGGGCCGACAGGCTGGAGACGTTCACGATCCGTGCCGCGGGCGCGGCCTTCAGCAGCGGCAGGAGCGCCTGGGTCAGCGCCCACGGGCCGATCACGGAGACCTCCATCGCCCTGCGCACGGCGTCCATGTCGGCGTCCAGAGCGTCGAGGATCTGGACGTCGGGCATCGCGCTCGCGTTGTGTACCAGGACGTCCAGGTGGCCGAAGGCCTCGGCGAGGGCCGGCTGCCTCGTCCGTGCTGGCGCGCTCGGCCAGGTCCAGGCGCGGGGCCGTGGCCGCGTGGCCGTCTTGGCGGAGTCGGGCGGCACGGTGTGCATCTTCCGGTTGATTGGGGAATGCGTGAGGGATGGGTGGCGGCCCTGCCCCGCCCCTCAGGTCGGGCTCACCGTCGGCCTGAGGCACCCGTGCGCGAGGTGGCGTCCGTGGGGTGGGTCGCGGACGGCACGCCGGTCGTGGCGGCGGCACCGAACCAGCGGGCCGCGGCGCGCTCGAACGCCTCGCGATCAGGCTGCAGGTCGCCCACCCAGGCGACCACGCCGTCCGGCCGTACCAACACCGCGCCCGCTCCGAGGTCGTTCTCCGCCGCGCCGGCGGCGTACCGGAGCCGGCCCGCCCACCCCACGGCAGGAGCCGCAAGCATCCGTCCGGCGCTGAAGTCGAGCAGCAGCCCCCGCCCGTCCGCCATGAGGCCGCCGAGCCGGGTCCCGTCCTCCATGACGTAGTCCGGGGCGCTCCGGCCGACCAGTGGGTGCTCGCTGCCGAGGTCGTAGCGGATCCACGCCCCCGACAACTTCTCGTAGACGTAGGTCGCCCCGTCGCGGGTCCCGATGAGATCACGCACCACTGATTGGATGGCCCGGGCGTACGGGTCCGGCCGCATGGTCGTCACCTGGGCGCGCGTCCAGTCCAGGACCGCGGCGCCGATCGGGTGGCGTTCCTCGGCGTAGGTGTCGAGGAGTCCGCCCGGCGCGTACCCGTGCACGGTGGCCGCGAGCTTCCACCCCAGGTTCACGGCGTCACCGATGCCGGTGTTCAGGCCCTGGCCGCCGAGGGGCGAGTGGATGTGGGCCGCGTCGCCCGCGAGCAGGACGCGCCCCCGCCGATAGGCCGTCGCCTGCATCGCCCGGTCGGTGAACGAAGAGGCGATGTGGACCTCGGAGATCGTCACGTCGGTACCGGACACCCGGCGCAGCACCTCTTGGAGGTGTTCGTGGGTCGGCGGCAGCGAGCGGTCGAAGGCACCGCCGTCGAAGTCCATCATGGCGATGTGTCCGGGGGCGGGCATCCGGAGGTACATGCCCGTCGGCGTGAGGTTGAACCCGTTGCCCAGCTGCTCCGCATCGACGAGGGTGGCGCGCATCGTGTATCCGGTGAACTGCGGTTCGGTGCCGACGAACTCGAAGCCCGCGAGCCTGCGCACCGCGCTGCGTCCGCCGTCGCATCCGACGAGCCAGCGCGCCTCGTACGCGTCCTCGCCGGCGCGGACGACCACGCTCTCCCGGTCCTGGAGGACGGTCGAGACGGTGACGCCCCGCTTGATCTCCACCCCCAGCTTGGACGCCCGCTCGGACAGCACCGTCTCGACCGCTTCGAGGTCCGTCCGCACGGGTTCCTCCGCCGGGCTGGGCAACCGGAACGCGAGGGCGTCGAGGTCGATCAGGGCCCCGTCGAGGATCATCCCCGCGAAGTGGCCGCCGACCCGGGGCCCGGACGACGCACCCGTTCCGGAGAGCGGAGCCCACATCTCCTGGGCTCCCGATGCCGCCAGCAGCGGTTCCAGCAGGCCGCGCCGGTAGAACGCCTCGGTGGAGGCGGCGGACAGGCCCCTCATCCCGAGCGGGGCCGCCCGTAACGGGGAGCCGAGCTCCGGCTCCCGTTCGAGCACCAGTACCGAGCAACCCGCGAGGCCGAGCTCGCAGGCCAGGATCAGACCGACCGGGCCGGCTCCTACGATCACTACGTCGTGCACGAGAGATCCCCTCCTCGAACGCCGCGCCGGACGAATCGTCCGGCGGCTCTTCCTCACAAGGTGTCAGCCCGCGCCGACAGGACACCGACAGAACCGACAAACCGCCGACACCTGCCTCCTGGGTTGTCCTGGACCGGCCCCATCGGTGGCCGGGGGCCGTGGCGGGCGACCCCCGTCGCTAGGCTGCACGGCATGATCAACTCACATGCGAGCTCGGACGACGTCGCGGTCGCGATAGCGGGGGCCCGGGCCGGCGCGGACGTCGTGCGGAAGATGTACGGTCAGCGGCTCGGCCGCATCGACAAGGGCGACGGCGACTTCGCCACCGCCGCCGACGTGGCGGCGGAGCGGGCCGTCCTCGACGTCATCCGCGCCGCACGCCCCGGTGATGCGGTGCTCGGCGAGGAAGGCGGGCAGCACGGCGCGCCCGACTCCGCGCGGCAGTGGTGGGTGGATCCCCTGTGCGGAACGCTCAACTACGCCGCGGGCACCATGGTGGTGGCCGTCAACGTGGCGCTGCGCGAGGGGGTGGCAGCCGTGGCGGATCCGTTCGGCGGCGAGGTCTTCTTCACCGACGGGGAGAGCGCCCGGGTGCGCCGCGAGGGAGCCGACGACGCGCTGTTGACCCCCTCGTCCGCCACCCGGCTGGTGGACGTCAACCTGGATCCGCCGTTCCCGAGTTCGCCCGGGTTCCGTGCCGTGGACCTGCTGGCCCACCCCCGGTTCGCGGAGCACTTCCGGCCCAGGGTGGTGTCATCGACGTTGGCGCTGGCCTGGGTCGCCGCCGGCAAGCGGGCCGCGTACGTCACCGATGGCGGGGACCTCTCCCAGAGCGTGCACTTCGCGGCCGGGATCGCCCTGTGCCGGGCCGCTGGTTGCGTGGTCAGCGGGGTCGACGGCGCCCCGCTCGGTCCTGCGGGGCGTGGGCTCCTCGTGGCCGCCGACGCCGAGACCCACGGGTTGCTCCTTGCGATGGCGCGCGACCGGACCTAGTGCCGGGCCCTCGAAGACGCCCTGGTCGGTAGCCGCGTCACAGCTGGGGGACGTACGGGGCGAGCCCGACGATGAGGACGGAGCGTTCGCCCGGACCGGGCCGCGCGCCCGCTCGCACCGGGGCGACGTAGTGGCTGACCCGGTGGTCGTGGACGGCGTAGCCCTCCAAGGGCTCGGTGAGGGTGAAGCCGGTGTGGACGTGCGCCGCCGGGTCCTCGGGCCGCAGGCCGGCGCTGTCCGGCGTGGCGATGACGTTGTGCCCGCCGGTCACGTTCGTCCGGCTGATCAGGTGGGCGAAGGTGAAGGTTCCGGTCGAGCCGCCGTCCTGGTGGAGGCAGTCCGGGGTGGAGACGGCCACCTGGTCGCGGTTCTCGACCGCGAGCTTGATCAGGTGCACACCGACCCACAGCGGGCGCCTCCTCAGGTCCGCCCGTACGTCCACGGCCTGCTCGATGTCCCACCGCAGCAGTCGGAGCAGCAGCGGGTCGTCGCGCAGCGCCGCGGGAACCTCGGGGAGGGCGCGTCGCCCCCGCCGGTGTTCCGCGTCGTCCGCGCCGTGGGAGAACTCCGTGACCGTGCCGTGCACGGGATCGGGGGTCCCGGGGATCCAGGACAGCTCGTCCCGCCACGGCAGGTACACGGCATGGGAGTAGCGGCGGAAGCGGTGCGTTCCGGGTGCGTGCGGGTCGGGCGGCAGGCTCGCGCACACCCCTTGGAGCCGGGCCAGGCCGGCCGCGTCGGAGGCCGCGACGGCGGCGAGGCGCTCGGCACCGTAGTGTGCGAACCCGCGCTCGCGCAGATCGTCCGCGCCGCCGGCCGGGCGCGGCTCATCGAAGGGCGACCGCCGCTGGGGTTCGGCCATGTCCACGCACTTCTCCCACAGGTTGGGCCGCGTCGGCTCCGGGAGCGGAGTCCGAGGGGAACAGGATCACACGGCCGGTGGTTCGGCCGTCCCAGCGCCGGTGCTCGCCGCGTAGTACCCGGCCGGCCGATCGCCGTCCTCGCCCTCGCCCTCCCCCGGCGGTGTGTACCGGCCCTTCGGGCCGTGATCCGGGACCGCACGCCGGCCGTCGGGAGGGGGCGGGGACGGGCATCAGGCCTTCGGTCGCGTCGCGTAGCAGAAGAAGTGGTCCTCGGGCCCGGCCAGGGGATCGGCGGGGACGAAGGGCGTCGTGCGGTGGTACAGGACCTCCAGGCCCGCCTCTGCCAGCCGCCGCAGGTGCTCCTCCGCGGACAGGCTGCTGACGGTGACCTGGTGGCCCATCCACTCGATCTCCACACCCCGGATGTCTCCGGGGACCGTGGCGAGCAGGAGGTACCCGCCGGGCGCGACCCAGGATGCCATCCGATCGAGGGCCGCCCTGATCTCCGGCTGATCCATCATCAGGAGCGGGAAGAAGGAGCACACGGCGTCGAAGCCGCCCGCCTGCGGCACGTACGTGCGGACGTCGGCCTGCTCGAAGCGCGCATCCGGCACCAGGGCGCGGGCCGCCTCGACCATGGCCGCCGAGACGTCGATCCCGGTCACGGCGTGCCCGGCGCGGGCCAGCACCTCGGCCGTGGGCCGGCCCGTGCCGCTGCCCACGTCCAGCACCCGGGCCCGCGCGGGCAGCCGGTCCACCAGCCACTCCAGCCCCTCCAGCTGCGCGGGTACCCGCCCGAACAGGTCCTCGTACCGCTCACCCAGCGCGTCGAAGACCTCCGCCGCGGTCGTGGGTCGCGTCATGTTCCCTCCCCCTCATCGCCGTTGCCCTGACCGTCGCCACGCTACCGCCGTCCGTGTCGCGCCGGGCCCTCCCCGCCGTCGGACATCCGCCGCTGCCGTCGACGACCCGGCGCGAGCCTCGGCGTGGGCAGGCCGGCGCGTACACCACGCTGGCCGGCCAACTGGTCGTCACCGCTGGCGACCTGCGCCTCCGGTGGAGGCGTAGCGCCGCGATCCTGATCTTCCGCTCCGGTGAGGCGGGGCTCCTGACCAGCCGTCTCACCTGCCGCCTGGCCGCCGTCGCGCACCTCGCGTCGACGGCGGAGGTCCGTGTCGTCACGCACTACGACGCCCAGCGCATCGGCTGGCACGAGATCACCGCTCGCGGCGACGGGCTCACCCTCACGGGCTCCACGGTCCCCGCGGCCTCAACCACCGATCAGCTGCGGCGCTACCCCCTAGACCCGGTCGCCCTGGGCGCCGTCGCGCTCGAACCGGACCGTCTTCGCGATCCTCCTCGTCATCGGCTACGGCTTCGGAATGGCCGCCACCCGCATCCGGGCCGGCCTGCTCCTCGTACGGATCGAGGGTGACCGCCGCCTCGTGGGAAGCAGCGGTCACCCTCGCGTCAGTCCTGCTCCAGGAAGGGATCGATCGGGAGCGGGACCCTAGTTGCCGATGCCGGCGCTGCCGATGCCCGAGTTCCCGATGCCGGCGCTACCGATGCCCGAGTTGGCGATGCCCGCGTTGCCCAGGCCTCCGTTGGCGATACCGGCGTCACCGACGCCCCAGTTGGCGATGCCCGCGTCGCCGATGCCCGAGTTGGCGATGCCCGCGTTGCCCAGGCCTCCGTTGGCGATACCGGCGTCACCGACGCCCCAGTTGGCGATGCCCGCATTGCCTACGCCCGAGTTCCCGATGCCCGCGTTGCCCACGCCGGGGTCGTGGTCCGTTCCGTGCGCGTTGGCCGCCGCGGCTCCGCCGAGGGCCAGGAACGCTGCGGTGCCGAGCACGGCCGCCGTGCGGAGAAGACGCGTACGCATCATGAGATACCTCCTATTTTGGGATGATTCTCCTCCATCTCTAGCACGGCGATCCCCGACAACCCGATATTCCGCCCCCTCGACACCGCCCGCCGCCCGCCGGCCCCGGGAAGCGTCACCGGTCCGGCCGAAGCGGAGCTGATCACGCCGGAGGAGCCCGCCCCGGGGATCGGTCCGAGGGCGGGCTCCGCATGCGGCCCCGGCGAGGGCGAAGACGGCCTGTCAGCAGTGGTGCGTGGCCCCGCGGGTGCCGTCGGAGTTGTAGGTGAGGTTGGCGTCGGAGATCCACCCCTCGGTGCTGGTGCCGGCGATCCGCGCCCACGTCCAGGTGTTGCCGTAGTCGTTCGAGGTGTAGCAGTGGTAGTAGAGGTACGTCCCGTTGTACGTCTGGCCGCTGTTCGAACAGGCCGCGTAGGGCCCGCTCTTCAGGGCGTAGGTGCCCGTGGAGGAGCCGGAACCGGCGTCCTTGTTGCTGTGGCCCCAGCCGCTGCAGCTCACGGTCGCTGCGGCATTGCCCGGCGCTGCCGCGCCCAGGTTCGCCGCCGCGGCCAGGCCGATGGCCGCGAGGGAGAAGCCCAGGGTCTTGCGCACCTTGCGAGAAACGGGCGAACCGGTCATCAGGCATTCCTCCTGGAGAGGCCGGGGAGCCGCTCTCCCCGCTCATCGGCCATCCTGCTCGGACGCACCGCGAAGGTCGTTAGCGGTCCGTGCCCACTCCTTGGCTTTGCGTGCCCGGTGTCCGGCGTGCGGGAGCGGCGAGGGCCAGGGCCCGGTACTCGCTGGGTGGCATGCCGTGGGCCGCGCGGAAGGCGCGGGTGAAATCGGCGGGCCGCTGGAACCCCCACCGTGCGGCGATGGAGTGGATCGTGCGGGAAGCGAGCGCCGGGTCCGCGAGGTCGTGGCAGCAGCGCTCCAGGCGGCGCCGCCTGACGAACGCGGCCACCGTCACGTTCTCCTGCGCGAAGAGCCGGTGCAGCTGGCGCAGCGACATCTGATGGGCAGCCGCTATGAGGCCGGGGCCGAGCTCCGGAATGCCCAGGTTCTCCTCGATGAAGACACGGATACCGAGCATCAGCGCCTGCCGCCGGTCTTCCGGAGGGACCGCGGACGACAGATCCAGATGATGGGCCAGGAACATGGTCACCAGTTGTCTGGTGACCGGTTCGAGACGGATGTCGTCCTGTGGTCGCAGGCCTGGAGCCTCGGCGGCCAGCTGCATCAGGAATCCGGACAGGAGCGCCCCGGCCCCATTGGCTCCGGGAAGGGGCGTCGCCAGGAGGGCCTCCACTCGGCGGGACGGTAAGTCCAGGGCGGAGCGCGGTAAGTCGATGGTGATCGACTTCACTGCCGACTGCCGGGCGGGGAACTGGACATCGAAGCTGTGGGAGGAGTCGTAGAGCATCAGGTCGCCCACGGGCAGGACGGCGTCACGCCCGCAGTGCGACAGCCGGCGACTTCCGCGCACGCTCAGCGTCACGTGGTAGAACTCCGGGTCGGAGCGTCGGACCAGCGCCTGGGAGCGACGCACCCGCATGGAGGGATGGGAGAGAACGGACACCCGGGCGGCCCCCATGTGCAGTTGCCTGACCGTGGTGCGGAAGTCCCGCGCACTGTCGCTGGTGACGACCGCGGGCTCGGCGGAGTGCGAGATCATTTCCGACCACCACGCGAACCGGTCGACGGCGGGCAGGCTCTCGCTGCGCAGCAAAGTCTCCATGCCCTGTTCCTCTCCCCGCGTCGACACGCATACGCATGCTTCAGCAACTCGGAGGACGTCTCGGTCGGGGCCCAGCTGGGGAATAGCCTTGAGTCTCCAGTGACTGGAGACAGCAGGGTGGGGGACATGGACGTTACGACCCTCTACTCGATCGGGGAGCTTTCCCGGCGGACCGGCTTGCCCGTGAGGACCATCCGGTTCTACTCCGATTCGGGGGTGGTAGCGCCGACCACCCGAAGTCCCGCCGGCTATCGGCTCTACGACCTCGACGCACTGCTTCGTCTGGAACTCCTCCGCACACTGCGCGAGCTGGGCATGGACCTGGCCACGATCCAACGGGTACTGGACCGCGAGCTCTCGGTGGCGGAAGTCGCCGCGGTGCACGCCGACGCCATGGACGTCCAGATCCGGGTGCTGCAACTGCGTCGGAGCGTTCTGCGAGTCGTGGCCAGCCGCGGCTCCGATCCCGAGGAGACCAAACTCATGCACAGGCTCACGCGGTTGTCCGGCGAGGAACGCCGACGTTTGATCGACGATTTCATGGATGGCACCTTCGGCACAGTGGATGCCGACCCGGCCGCGGTGGCCATGGTTCGCGCTGCCACTCCCGACCTTCCCGATGATCCGTCCAGCGAACAGGTCGCCGCGTGGGTGGAACTCGCCGAGCTGGTCGGCGACGAGGACTTCCGGGCCCGGATGCGCCGGACGGCCAGGTGCCAGGCCGCCGGGCGCACGCTCGACATCGAGGGCGAGGTCGGCGAGGAACTGATGGAGTTCACCCGCCAGAAGGTGGCCGAGGCCATGGAGTCGGGCATCGACCCGCTCAGCGACAGGGGCGCACCCGTCATCGATGACCTCGTGCACCGCTTCGCCGAGGTGTTCGCGCGCACCCCTGACACGGAATTCCGGGACTGGATGGCCCAGCAGTTCAAAGAGGCGCACGATCCCCGGGTGGACCGATACTGGCGGCTGGTGTGGATCGTCAACGGCTGGCAGGTAGTACCGAACCTGATCCCGGTGTACCCCTGGCTCATCCAGGCCCTGCGAAATGACCGTGACGCATAGTCACCCCAGTGGGCACCGCCCCGGATCCCTGAACGAGTCCCAGGGATCGCCTGCGGACATGAGACGAGGGCGTCCAACGTCGATGTGCGACTAGCGACCTGGACACCCTTGCAACAGCACTCCATGCCCGGATCGACGACGAGTTGAAGGCTTCGCCGTGGCTGGCGCCGTGGGGTGGCGCCGTGGCTGCCTGCCGTGGCGGCCTGCCGTCGGAATCACTCCCACGCCCAGTGATGCCGAGCTGATCACGCTCGCGGTCATGTCGGCGCTGCTCGGTACACCTCCGAGCGGCGCTGGCTACGCCGCGTCGGGCGGGACTTCGGCCACCTGTTTCCCTACGGTCATCGAGTCGATGAATCAGACCTTCAAGGGCCCGGCCTGACCGCGGGGCCGTTCACCGGGGTGGCCCGTGCGCGTGTCATGCCGGGGGCACTTGCAGCCAATCCGCTTCGGTGGTCCAGAACATGTGGCGCGCGCCGAGGTAATCACGGCCGAAATCCGTGAACCGCTCGCGGGTGTACCGCTTTCCGGGTGTCTTGGGGTCTTCGGCCTTGATGTCGGGTTCCTGGACGGCCATCGCGACGAGGGGGAGGTCGTCCTTGTAGGCGTGGAGGAACGCGTAGGAGTTCTGCATCTGGTAGGGCCGGTCCGGCAGCGTGTCCGGTCCACCGATGCCGATCTTCTCGTTCTTGGCGAGCTCGAACATCTCCCGCATGCGCCGGTGGTCGTCGTCATCCGGCAGGAAGTTGACGTACTGGATGAACTGCGTCTTGGTGAAGACCTTCTTGCCGTAGCGCATGTTGTCGATCTCGGCATCGATGTAGGACTTCGAGGTGTACCCGGTCCGATCGGTCTTGGTGTCCACCCCGACCGCGGTCTCCGGAAGGTTCACCCCGGCGAGCCGTCCGTCGAACCTCTCCGCCATCGCCTTCAGCAGGGCCTGGAAGTCCCCTCGCACGCCCTTGTTCCATTGCGCGACCATGGCCCCGTGGGTGGTGGGGTTGTCGGGGTTCTCGTCGATCGTCGGCGCGAGACCGCCCTCGTCCTTCACGTACTGGGGAACGTTGGCGTCCGCCATCGCTACGTCGAAGAACCGGTCCTGGACCTGGACGAAGAGCTTCTTGTGGCGCTCCTGGAGATACTTCAGGGCGTTGTCCAGTCGCGACCACCGGTACTCCCCCTTCTTCCCCTCCAGGGCCTTCCAGGGCACCACCACCTGTACGTCGCCGATGTCCGGACGGTCGATCATGGCCTTGACCTTGAGGTCCTCGCCGGACGTCGCGTCCTCGAACGCGCCGAGCGACATGTACAGATCGTCCGTCAGCTTGCCGTGGGGCACCGAGGCGGTGGCCCTTTCTGGGACGGGAGCCGCGACGGCCACCCCGACGGTGGCCGTCAACGTCACGGCCGTGAGGACGACGGTTCCAACTGCACCACGTTTCGCGATCATGAAACGGAGACTAGGGAGGTGTTCTAAGAGGAATCTAAGAGCCCCCGTCCGGCAGGACGTCCCGCGGGGCAGGACGGCGCGCCACGGGATCGGGGGGGGGGAGAGGGGCCGCCCGCGGCCCCGCCCTACAGGGTGCAGCTGTGTTTGTCCTCTCAAAACCTCTTCCTGTCGTGTCTTCGCAGGTTCCTCCCCTCTCTGGGGAT
>NZ_JBVHUE010000036.1:83846-84649 GCF_055565515.1 Streptomyces sp. NPDC028419
TCGAAGACCCCCGTGCAGGAAGGGGGGGGGGGGGGGGAGGAGGGCGGGGGGGGGGGGGGGGGGGACGCCCCCCCCCCCCCCGCGGCCGCGCACGACGGGGTGCAGCGGTGCTGGTCCTCGAACAGCCGCTGCAGGTAGCGTCGTAGCAGGTCCCTCCCGTCTCGGGGGCTGGAAGGGAGCGCACGTGAGCGACTGGATCCCGCGCGAGGAGTGGGTGAAGACGCAGCCGCAGGCGCTCGTGGCATCGTGCACCATGCTGCTGGACGCCGAGGACCTCATGCACCTCCTGCGGTACGGGCCCGACCCGGCCGAGGGCGGTGGGGCGTGGTGGTTGCCGGGTGGCACGGCCGACGCGGGTGAGAACCCGTGGCCGGCGGCCCGCGGGTCGTACGAGGCGTTCGCCCCATGGCAGGACCGGCGCGAACCGGACCCCGAGGGGATCAGGTCCTCCGAGTACGTGGCCGCGATCGCCCACCTCGGCCTGGAACTATGGGATCCGGAGAGACGATAGCGAACCCCGACCCGAGGCTGCCGCCCGTGGTGGTGTGCCAAGTGGGAACGGAGCCCGGGGCGGGGTTGACGGAGATCAACGCGTCGTCGTTGTAGTTGCCGCCATGGGCGTCCAGCGGCCTTCCGTTGCTGACGCTGTCGTCGCGGGCGACATCGTCGCCGTCGACGACCAGGTCCACGTTGTCGCTCGCTCGCACGGTCGGGGGGGGGGGGGGGGGGGGGGGGGGGGGGGGGGGGGGGGGGGGGGGGGGGGGGGGGGGGGGGGGGGGGGGGGGGGGGGGGGGGGGGGGGGG
>NZ_JBVHUE010000037.1:0-81129 GCF_055565515.1 Streptomyces sp. NPDC028419
CCCGCGGAGCGGGTACCTGAGCGCTGCGCGCTCAGGAGAGAACAGGCCTCGCTGCGCTCGGCCGGGCGCCTTCGGCGCCTGCTCCTCCGCTTCGCTCCGGAGCAGTTGACCGCCTCGCTTCGCTCGGCGGGCTCGGCTTCGCCGAGAGGGTCGGCCCTTCGGGTTTCGGTGGTCCTGCGCTTCGCTTCGGACTGCTTCGGGTTCCGCTGCGCTCCACCCTGCACGGCCCGCTCTGCGGGCTCGAGATTCCGTGCTCAGCACGGGAGGTGACGCCTTTTCACGGGGGCCGGCGTCGCTCCGGCCCTTTGAACGAAGGAAGATCCCAGGCGCTGCGCGCCTGGGATCAACCGTCCTCGCTGTGCTCGGGCAGGCGAGCCTCTAAGCCACTTCGTGGCTCAGAGGCGGCCCTTCAGACCCGTGTCCTACGCTTCGCTTCGGACTGGTCCGGTTCCGCTGCGCTTCACCAGAACCGGACTCGTACGGGCTCTCTAGTCACTTTTAGCCACCAGTCAGCAGGACGCTGCCCAGCTGATCTTGATCCCTGTGATGGTGGTTGCGCCGCCGCCAACTTGATTGGGTGCCAGGCACATGGTCTGGCCGGAGCTGCGCACATACACCGTGTCGTCATTCCGCGTGTTCACAACACTCCAGAAACTCCGAGGAGTGGTGTACTGGAAGTCTGGAGTGACGTCCTTGAACATGGCGACGATCTTTCCATCCCACTGGTAGCCGTCGTACACGCACACGTACGGATAGGGGCATCCCCATTGGCTATCAGCCTGAGCCTCAGAGGCCGTGACAGCACTTACTGCCAACAAAGAGGAAAGCGCAACAGCGGTACCGGTGACACGTCGCAACATGGATTTCATCAACAACCCCCAAGAGGAACGGAGAAGTTACACATGTCGGGACCCTCCGCGCCGTTCCCCCGACAAGCGTCCACGGCAAGCACCGCTTCGAGGCCGAAACCTACCAGTAGGCGATCATGAACGGATCCCCCATCTCGGAGGGTGTTCGACCGGGCCCACCCAGGCTGCTTCATTTCAGATCCAAGATAGAGATGGGAAAACATCCCGTCCACCGCTACCTGGATGGACGGCTCCCATGCCGTCACGAACCAACGAAGCTGCCCAGTACTCACCTACCCTGGCCTAAACCACCGTCAGGAGCCCCGTGACCTGCGGACTTTACCGGAGACTTCAATGACGCCGACTACTGACAACAAGTGACGCGACCTCCGGAATGTCCCGTCTGGCCAACATTCCCCACCGCGTCGTACTCGGCATGGAGGCGACCGTCCAGGCCCGGAGGAGCCGTTCAGGTGTACTGGACAGGGGACGTGTGGAGGAACGGGGAGCCGCCGTCGACTACCACCATCACCGAGGTCTCGTACGCGGTCCCTGAGCGCTTATACGCGCTGATCTTGCCCACGTAACCACTGGAGCAGGAGTACTCGCCACTCGCCACAGCATGACGGGTGCCCGCCCAGAGTTCGTAGATCGCCACGTGGACCGTACAGCTGGAGCCCATCGAACCCGCGCTCTTGCGGAAGGCGTCGGCGTGCACCTTTCCCCCGCCGGTGCTGACGCAGACGTCGTAGGACCAGCCGTACGACGAGTATCCCGAGCAGCCCCCGCCGGAGTCAGCACTGGCGGGTGAAGACAGGCCGAGGAGCACGAGCGGAACGGCCCCCGCGGCGACGGCCAGCCGGCCAAGCCCGCGCTGTGCGAATGCAGTGAAACGTGACATGCGTACTACTCCCCGCTGCGATCCGCGCGATCTGGTTCTTGCTCGTCGCCACGCGATGCGCCCTGGTTGTGAAGGAGCACGAGCCGCTCCCCGTATCGGACGCCACCGAGCCTAGGAAGAAGCGGATCACCGCCGTGCACAACTGGAGCAGACTTCCTTGACCTTCAGCGCACGGAACTCAATGGGGCTGAAGCCGTACGCCTCAGCGGCTGTTCTGATCCCGGTCCGAGACATCTCACAACTGACCTGCACAGACGGGATCAGAAACGGGCACAGAGTCCTCCCGGGCCAGTTCCGCGCAGCGGATCCCGCCGCCGGCGTGCCACTCCGTCACCGGGCCAACCGCGTCCCAGTGTTCCGGGCACCAAGAAACAGGGAGGACTCCCCCGCAGTCGTACCGCTTGCACACGCACTTTTCCCCCAGGTCGGCGTACGCCACCCCGTGGCGGACCACCCCAGCCGTCGCCCCCTCCGCGACGGCACCCCACAGGCCAGTCGGCCATGCCAGTGTCACCCGCAGGCCGCCCGACCCCGACCGAAACCGGTCGATCACCCGCACCTCGCCCAGCACCGCCAACGGACCCGCGCCCGGCGCGGCAAGCCGACGGAGAGACGCCCCGAACTCCCCGACCGCCAGCCCGGCCAGCGCGTCGGCGTCCGCGTCGGTGGACCAGCCGGACACCTAGTACTCGGCCCCAGCGTCCTCGGCCAGGGGCAGCCACGGGTCGTCGAGGCGGAACCGGTGCGTGGCGCCCCCGGCACCGGCCAGCACCAGCGAGGCGACCGTCGGACCCGTGAGGACCCCGATCTTGTCGTGGGCCAGGAGCCAGGCGACGACCGCGCGGCGGTCGAACTGCGGGTGCGCATCCGTGCCACCCACCGGATCGGGGAAGTCGGGGTGCCCACGGCGCCAGTTCACCACCGCGGCCCGGCCCACCCTGGCGACCCTCGCCACCTCCGCCAGGAACGCCCGGTCCTCGTCCGGGGCGATCGGGTGAAGGCCGGCGAGCGGGGAGCGGCGGCCCGCCGAGACAGTGCGCACCGCCCGCCAGTCCACGGAAGGTCGGACTCGGGCGGGGTCCTCGTCCACGAACCGGGCGGCGGGATGATCCAAGGGCCCCTCGGCGGCACCTTCAGCACCGAGCGGGCCCGGGGTCCCCAACGACCCCGCCGCCAGTGCCTGCGACCGTTACCAGTCAGCCGATCCCCGGACCGGGTAAAGGGCCCTCGTCAGCCGTCTCCCTGGGCGGTGAGGTGCGGCCACAGCAGCCTCAGGTCGCGGGCGACCCGCTCCGCCAGGACGACGGGATCGTTGGCGCTCCACTGATGAGCCGATCCCAGGGAATCGTCGGCCTTCGCCCTGGAGCTGCTTGTGCTGGGGAAGGAGCCGGAGGTGACGCGGGCGGTGAACGTCGCCAGGGCCGGCGGGCGGGGCAGGAAGAGCAGCGGGTGGTGCGGGGTGAAGTCGAAGTGGCCCAGACGGGCGGCGGGTTCTTCGTCCAGGAACTGCGGTTCGGTCCACAGTCCGACGGTGACCACCAGCCACGTGTGCGGGCGGTCCGGGTCGTCGCACAGCCACAGGTCGAACGTGCCAGCCAGCTCGTCCTTCTCCCACCTCCAGACCTTCGCCCGCGGATCGAGTTTGTCAGCACCGTCGCGGCGCAGGGGCATCAGGGCGTGCTCGAAGGGGGTGATCAGGTCGGTGTAGGCGGCTCGCAGGGCGATGCTGCCGGCGTGGTCGTACGTCAGCTCGCGGTCCGGCGCGATCTCCCACTTCAGACCGTCGGGGAGCTGGCGGGTCAGGTACTCGCGCAGCGGGCCGATCACCTGCGGGAGGCCGTCCTCGCCGAGGCGGGTGTGCTCGGTGGCGGGCAGGCGGACCCACCAGGCGTAGTACGGGGTGTCGTCGTCGTAGGAGTCGTAGTCGACGCAGAGCTCGTACACGCAGCCCAGCGACGCGGCCAACTCCTCCATCGGCTCCCGAGTGCGCTCGTCCAGATCCGGCTCGGCGCCCGCGAGCCGCCGAGGGTCCCGGACCTCCAGCCGCCACACCACCCACTCGAAATCCTGCCAGTCCGTCACGAGCACCCGCCCTCACGCCCGATGGTGCGGCCCCTGCTGTTCCCAGCCAACGCCCCGCCCCCTCCGCCTCACCCTGCCCCGGTACTCCAGTACACCAAGGCCCGTGAGCGGGCAGGAAGCATTCGCGCCCATCACCCCCGGACGGACGACGCACCGGCGCCAGCTGCCCCCTCAGCTTCAGCTCGCAGGCTTCCCACCGCGTTTCACTCCGAGCTGCTGACATGGCCGCCCAGCTCGGCATCCTCGACGGCACAGAAGCACTCACCCTCGTAGTCCTCAACGACGCCGCCCGCCACCTCGACCTACCCCAGGCAGAACAAACCTGAAGAACACGCCCGAAGACCAGGGCGACAGGCCTGACACTGCTGCCAGACACACCCCTTCCCACTCGCCCACAGACAGCCGCAGACACTCCCGACAGTTCTCAATACATCTGCGGGACTCTCATCCAACTTGCGGCCCCGCAGGTCAAGGCCCTCTGTGGCACCGGAAGCAACCCATCACCGAGTACCTCAATGGTGTGCAGCACCACAGGTCAAAGAGATGCCAAGACACGGCCATACCGCAACATGAATGAGAACGCACACCAGGCGGCTGGGTGACTACTCCCGCCACGGGACGCTCCCGAAGGCAGCTCCCGGGTGGGAGTGCATGCACTTCGGCGGGTGAACGGAATGGTGTGGGAGCCGGGCGAGGAAGCCAGGCTCGCAGCGTTGCGCTCCTGTCGGCGCGCCACCGGACACCCGGGCGCGGACCACTGCCGTCAGGTCAGGACCGCGGCCAGGGCGCCGATGATGGCAGCGGCCAGGGTCACGAACGCCGCGAACGCGGTGGCGGCGCGCAGGCATGCGGCCGGGGAGGTGGCGCCGTCGAGGCGGGCGAGTTTCCCGGCCACCGCGGCGACGGCGAGGGCGCCGATCAAGATCAGGCAGGTCGTGAACAGGACCACGGCCAGAACGGACATGTCGCCATCGGGCAGTTCATGGCCAACCTCCGCCGGAAGGGCGTAAAGAACGGGCGGGGCAAAGACCCCGACCGCGCCGCGGAACGCGCGGCGCAGCTCGCCACGATCGACGAGGACTGGCACTGTCCCTGGCCGCTCGACTGGCAACGCCACTACCGCGTCCTCGCAGACCTCGTCGACACCGAGGCCGGCGGTGCCCTGCCCTACATCGCACCCGGCGTACTCATGGACGGCAACGGCATCGGCGCATGGCGCTGGCGCTGGCGCCAACAGCACCCCGGCACCTGGACGCAGCTGTCATCCGAGCAACAGGACCGGCTGGCCGAGCTCGGCACCCAGCCCGCCCAGACACCGTCCCGCGCTGCGGCCACCGCCCGTGCGGGCACCGGGATGTCCAAGGCCGAGCAGGCGTTCCAACGCGGCCTGACCGCCCTCGCACAGTGGGCCAAGCGCGAAGGCCAGCGGCCGGTCCCCCGCGGCCACACCGAACCGACCACGGTCGATGGCGAGAGCGACCCGGTGCCTGTCCGGCTCGGCATGGATCTCCAACACCAAAAGCCGGCGCGACAAACTCGACACCGACCAGCTCGCCGCGCTACGGGAACTCGGCATCGACTGGGCGTAGGTCCGGCGTGGACGGGCCGGCTGGCGAAACGTGGTCGTGCCCCCCTGGTGGAATGCCTGCTGGGCCGCTGACGGCCCGGGGCCCGGGCCGGCCGGAGGGGGACCGGCGCATGCGAGCGGTTCGCAGCCGCCCCGGCCCACCGCCGGGGCGGTCAGTCCCAGCTGCCGATGTTCTGGTCCGCCACGTCCTTGCAGGTGAAGAGGCGCAGCTCGTTGCCCCACGCGTCGCCGCCCCAGCCGCTGACACAGGTCTTCCAGGCGCTCTTGGGCTGGAGCTGGGTGTGGCTGCCGGTGTGGACCTCATTGAAGACACGATCGGGGTTGGACGAGCCGCAGGGGTACAGCTTGATGTGGTTGCCGATGGTGTCCCCGCCCTCCCAGTTGTTCAGGCACAGGTTCTGGTTCAGGTAGTTGCGGATCTCGTAGTGGGTGGCGTCCACCTTGTGCACGAGCCACCTCTGTGCGTCGGTCCCGTTGCACCCCCACTGCTGGACCTGCGCGCCCGAGTAGGCGTTGGAGTTCGGCACGTCCCAGCACAGGTGGTTGTACATCTCGATGGGGTAGTAGCCGGTCTCGGCACTGGCCGGAGTGGCGGTCAGGCCGGTGGCGATGAGGGCCGCGCCGGACAGGGCGGCGGCTACGCGCTTGCGCATGGGTGTCTCCCCCGTGGAGTAAGTGGTGTGAATGGTGTGAGTGGCGATCGGCGAACCCGCCGGGGTCGCGACGTGCGCGCGAGCGGCCGCGGACGGAGCGGTCCGTGCCGCGGCGAGTCTCAGAACTCGCGTCATCGGCAGATACGGAGTCCAACGGGCCCGCGCGGGAGGTGGTCCAGGGTCGGACGGGACCAGGACCACCTCCGTCGTTCACGTGAGGTGCGGTCGGGCCGCGAGCTACCGATGCCGAGCACGGCTGTCGCCCGCCGGCCCGGCCCCCGCCGAGCGGCTAACCGACGAGGAGGGTGTTCAGCTCGGAAGGTGGTAGTAGCAGCCGTTGCCGTCGCCGTCCTTGGTCGCGATGAGGATGGACGCGCCGGTCTGCGGGCCGACAACGCCGTCCTGGGGCAGGCCGGCCCACTTCTGGTAGGCCTTGATCGCCCCGTACGTGTCGGAGCCGAACGCGCCGTCCTCCGCGACCTCGTGATAACCCGTCTGCCAGTGCAGGGAGTTCGCCAGGTTCTGGAAGCACTTGACCCCGTTGTAGGTGTTGCTCTGGCCGTAGCCGATCCAGGGGGCACCGGGGACGGCGTGGGCCGTACCCGCCCAGGCGCCTACGATGAGAGCTGCCACAGCGGTGGTCAGTCCGGCCTTGGTAACCATCTTCTTGATCATCATGGGGTCACGATAACCTCAAGATCGAGACCGGATGCCTCGGTTTTTCAGCAGGTGGCTGCGGTGCTGATGCGGATACCGGTGATGGTGTCTCCGCCGCCGCCCACGCCATTGGCACGCAGGCACCACTCGGAGCCCGAGCTCGAGCGGAGCCACACGACGTCGTCGTTGCGCGTGTTCACGACGCTCCAGGGCGACCGCGGGGTCGTGTTCTGGTAGTAGGAGGTCACGTCCTTGAACATGCCGGAGATCTTCCCGTCCCAGTAGTGGCCGTCGTACACGCAGACGTACGGGTACGGGCACCCCCAGTTGCTGTCCGCCTGTGCTGCCGGAGCGGTCAACCCGCTCAGAGCGAGCACGGCCCCGAGCGCGGAGGCCAGTCCTACCGTGCGGCGTGCCAACTTCATGGTTTCCCCCCAGGGACATCGAAGGCTGAATGGACCACGGCGGCGCCGAACAAGGCGTCGCGACCAGGCCCGTTGGGTTGTTCGCAGGCAGAAGTTACCACTGATGATCTTGTGGTGGCATATTCATTGACCGCCCGTCGGTCGAGAGCCACAGTCCGTCGCGCGCGAGCTGATCGATCGGTACGGTCCGCACCAAGGCCCGTCGACTCGGGGCCCCATACGGGTGGTCGACGCACGGGACGTCTCTAGGCCGTGTATCGAAAATGGATCTTGCGCGCTGAATGATCGTGTTCATGGAGCGGGGAGATCTCACGGACGAGCAGTGGGCGTTGCTGGAGCCGTTGTTGCCGAAGCGGGCCAAGGCAGGGCGACCGCCCACCTGACCCCGGCGTCAGCTGATCGACGGCATACGGTTCCGGGTGCGGACAGGCGTTCCGTGGCGGGACGTGCCCGTCGAGTACGGGCCGTGGGGCCGGATCTACGACCTGCTTCGTCGATGGCACCGGGACGGCACGTGGCACCGGGTCCTCACCCGGCTCCAGTCCCTGGCCGATGCGACGGGTGCCATCACGTGGGAGCTGAGCGTCGATTCCACGGTGCCGCGCCCATCAGCATGCAGCCGGGCCCGGAAGCATGGTGACCTGCAGAAAGAACCACCAGGCGGTGTCGCCTCCGAGCCTCGCGATCACGGGCTGGGCCGATCACGCGGCGGGTTCACCACGAAGCTGCACCTGGCCGTCGAGCAAGGTCAGAAACCCATGTCGATCGTGGTCACCGCCGGGCAGCGTGGTGACTCGCCACAGTTCGAACCCGTTCTGGAAAAGGTCCGCGTGCCCCGCGTCGGAGCGGGTCGGCCGCGGGTCCGTCCCAACCGAGTGCGCGCTGACAAGGCGTACGCCTCCCGCAAGAATCGCGCCTACCTGCGCCGCCGCGGAATCCGCTGCACCATCCCCGAGAAGGCCGACCAGGCGCGCAACCGCCAGAGACTCGGATCCCGTGGCGGCCGGCCGCCCCGCTTTGACCCCGTCGACTACCGCGAGCGCCACGCGGTCGAGTGCGCGATCAACCGCCTCAAGAGGCACCGTGCCGTCGCGACCAGGTACGACAAGCTCGCGGTCCGATACGAGGCGACCGTCCTGATAGCAGTGATCAACGAGTGGTTGTGACTTCCTGGTTTCGCCTGGGCGCGATGCGAGTGGTGAGCAGTTCTCGCAGGAGTTCCCCAATGAGATCAGGCTGCCCCACGAACGGGGAGTGGCCTGTCTGCCATTCGCGCACGTCGGTGCACCGCGAGGCCATCGTCCGCTGGAGGGCGGGGTCGATGGCCCGGTCCTGTGCGCAGATGACGTAGGTGGAGGGAGTTTCCTTCCAACTGTGGTGCTGGGGGACTCCTCGTCCGCAGCCCGGGGCTTGCGCACGCAGTAGACCGGCCGCACGCGCGGCGAGGGGCCCGGGACAGTCGCCGTAGAGGGTGTCGATGGCAAGGCCGGGGTGCAGGGTGGTCGAGCCGTCCGGCTCGGCGACGATCGCGTCCTTGAGCTGCTGGGACGCACCGCCCAAACTGGCCGCGCTCTCACCGGCGTCCAGCACGAACGCTGCCAGGTAGACCAGGTATGCCACTCCGCGGACGCCTGTGATCACCGACCCTCCGTAGGAGTGGCCGAGGACGAGCGGGGGCTCGGGCAACGCGTCGATGACGGCCTGGACGGCAGCGGTGTCAGCAGCCAATGAGCCGCGGTGAAGCTCAGGCACAACAACCTTGGTTCCGTCGGTCCGCAACCGTTCCGCCAACACCGCAAAGTGCTCGGGACGGTGATACAGGCCGTGAATAAGCACCACAGCAGCCAACTCGTCCGACTCCTCAGATCGACAACAGACCGGTGAGCCTAGCCCCGAACGACGGCCACCCCATCACCTTGATCCACTTTCGATACACGGCCTAGCTTAAGTTAAGGGCCCTGGCTCGGTGCGCTGGTCGTGGTGGGGGTGGGGTGGGGCTTGGGTGGGCGGTGGCGGGTGAGGGTGGTGGCGGTCAGGGTGGTGGCCGCCATCGCGGCGATGCCGATCAGGGCTGCGGTGGTGTAGGCGTGGTCGGTCGGGAAGAGGTGGCCGGGGGCGGTGCCGGTGGCCAGGACGAGGCCGCCCATCGCGCTGCCCAGGGAGTACCCGACGCTGCGGACGACGTAGTTGAAGCTCATCGCGCTCGACGTCTCGCTCTTGGGGGTGACGGCCAGGATGACGCCGGGCATGGCGGCGGAGAAGCCGCCGACGCCGAAGCCCAACACGGCCATCGCGAGGAGCAGTTCGGCCAGGTTCGACCGGGCCGCGGCGAAGAGGACGAACCCGCCGCCGACGACGACGGCGCTGCCCGCCAGGAGCAGGGGGTCGGCGATCCGCGTCCGGACCCGCGGCGTGAGCTTGCCGGCGACGAACCCCAGCACGGAGAACGGGACGAGGACCAGCCCGGCGACGAAGGTGGTCAGCCCGAAGCCGTAGCCGGCGCTGGGCGGCGTCTGCGCGTACCGCGTGATGAGCGTGAGCAGGAGGTACATGCCGATCCCGCCGACGAACATGGCCAGGTTCGCGCCGGCGACCGCCGGGTGCCGTACCGCCCGGACATCGACCAGGGGGGTCTTGCCGCGCAGTTCGGAAGCGGTCCAGAGGCAGAGCAGGAGCACGGCGGCGACGGCGAGGACCACCGCCAGGGCGAGGTGCCGGCTCCACAGGCTCCGCTGGCCGGCCAGGAACAGGACGAGGAACAGTCCACCCGCGAGGAGGAGCGCGCTCGGCACGTTCACGTGGGCGGAGCGGCCTTCGGGAGCCGCGGGTAGGGAGCGCCACGCGGTCAAGAGGGCGACAGCGGTGACGAACAGGCCGAAGCCGTAGGCGGCCCGTACGCCGCCGACCTCGGCGAGGAGTGCGGTGAGCGGGTAGCCGACGCCGGCGCCGATGATCGAGACCACCGAGATCAGGGCGATCGTCGCCGTGCCGCGCTCCTCGGGAAGATGGTCCCGGGCCACGCCCATCATCAGCGCCGTGAGGCCGAGGCCGACGCCTTGGGCCGCCCTGCCGATGAGCAGCCCGGCGAACGGCAGCGGCAGCACGGTCAGCGCACTGCCGACGACGACGATCGCCAGTGTGGTGAGGATCGTGGCCCGTCGGTGCGGGCCGGCTCCGAGCCGGCCGAGGACGGGTGTGGCGACGGCGCCGCTCAGCAGGGCGACGGTGAGCGTCCACTGCGCGCTGTCGAGCGGGACGTGGAACGTGGTCGCCACACTGGTGATCAGCGGCGTCCCGAGGCTGGCGACCGCCGCCACGACCAGGGCGATGAACAGCAGGGCGGGGGCCAGTCGTCGCGGCTCGGAGTGCTCCGGGGTGCGCCGCCCCGTCACCGCTTCGGCCCTTCGCGGTCCTGGTTGTCGCGGTCCTGGCCATCGCGGTCCTGGCTATCGCGGTCCTGGCTATCGCGGTCCTGGCTTTCGAGCTCTGCCAGGTGTGCCAGCGCCGGAAGCGCCGCCATCAGGGCCTCGACCTCGTCGTCGGCGAGTTCGTCGATGAGCCGCGCGAACGCGTCGGCGCCCGCCTGGCGTCGGGTCCGCACGTACGACGCGCCGGCCTCGGTCAGGCACACGAGCGTGACCCGCTTGTCGGACGCGTCGCCCCTGCGCTCGACGAGTCCGGACTCCTCCATCACCCGGACCAGCACGGTCATCGCGGGCTGGGTGACGCCCTCGTTCACCGCCAGATCGGTGATGCGTCGCGGGCCGGTCCTGTGGAGGGTGGCCAAGGTGGCGGCGGAGGTGATGCTCATGTCGCGGGGGAGGCGTCTCACCGCCCTGGTGGCCAGCTCGTAGAGGGCCGACCCGATCGCACGGGATGCGCCAGGCGTGGGATCTTGACGGATCATGCGTGAAGCATACAAGATTTATATGAATGGTTTATGTATTACTTGCGGATCGACTGCACGCACGTCATGACCGACCCCGCCGACCGGGGCCGAACACAGGAGGTTTCCATGGCCAAGGGCTACTGGGTCAGTGTCTACCGCGTCGTTTCCGACCCCGAGAGGCTGGCTGCGTACGACGAGCTGGCCGGTCCGGCCGTCCGAGCCGGGGGCGGGCGGCTCCTGGCCAACCGTGACAGTCGAGTCGTCGCCCATGAGGCCGGAAACACGGAGCGCGTCATCCTGATCGAGTTCGACAGCTTCGAGCAGGCCGTCGCGGCCTACGAGAGCGAGGCCTACCAGAAGGCGCTGGTGGTCCTCGCCGACGGCGCCGAGCGCGACTTCCGCATCATCGAAGGCATTGGCTGACCGAAGGGCCCAGCCACTGATGTTCTGGCCGGACGTCACGGTGGTTGACGCGTGCGTGCGGCGCGACGGCCGGGGCGGTAGCCCCACGGCCGTGACCGACGACGACCCGGCGGCGACGGACGCGGACCGGCGTGCGGTCGCCGCCGCGGCCGGCACCTCGCACACGGCGTTCCTCGGCCGGGGGCGGACGCCGGACGGTGGCTGGCCGGTCCGCTTCTTCACCGCCACCGGCGAACTGTCCGGCTGCGGCCACGGCACCGTGGCCGCGCAGGCCGTCCGGTTGACCCGCACGGCGCGGGGCGAGCTGAACGACCGTCAACACACCGCCGGGCGCACCTTCGAGACCGCCGCGGTCCGCCGCTCCGCCGGCATCGAGGTGTGGTTCGACCAGGGCCTCGTCGCGCTGCGTCGACCCGGCGCCGGACGAGCGCGACGCGATCGTCGGCGCGCTCGGGCTCACCGGGGACGATCCGCATCCGACCGACGCGCCACGGATCGCCGCGCCCGGCGCACCGCGCATGCTGGTGCCGGTCCGGAACCGGTCGGCGCTGCTCCGCGTCCGCCCACACCTGGGTTGGCTGACAGCGGCGTGCCTGCGGTACGGGCTCCTCGGCTGTTTCGTGTACGTACCGCCGGTGGGCGACCGACCGGGTGTCGCACGGATGTTCGCGCCGGCGATCGGTGTCGACGAGGACGTCGCCAACGCCAACAGCACCGGCTGCCTGGCCGCCCACCTGCTCGACACCACGGGGGCGCGGACGGTCGCGATCGAGGTGGAGCAGGGTGACGCCCTCGGTCGACCGGCCAGCGTGCTCGCGTCGGCCCGACGCGGGCCGGCCGGCATCACGACCCGGGTCGGCGGGTTGGCGGTGGTCCGCGACGGACGCTGAGACGACGACCGGAGCGTCCGCTTCATGGCGGGTGACGTGGCTCCGCCGGTCTTTCACCCGCACGAACCATTCCCACATGCGCACGCCCGTGGCATTCCCGGGCATGCGACGGGCTGCCCGCAGCTCTCGCCCAGGCCAACCTCAACCTCGGGCGCCTCGGTGCTGGCGGTCCAGGAACTCGATCAGGCGCGTCTCCGAACGTAGGAGCCGGTCGCGCTCCTCAGGAGACAGAGACATGAGGAGGTCGACCAGGACCCGCTCCCGCGGGACGTACACCATGTTGCCGACGTAGATCCGGCAATCGGAACACCAGGCGAATCCGATGCACCGCTCGAACGCCGAGGACCCGGGCGGATGGACGCGGTACTCGTACGAGCAGACGGGTGTTCCGCAGGCGGCGCAGACGCCTCGACCTCCATCGGGGACGGTGTCCCAGATCACGACCTTTCGCCAATGCTGTCGCCCGGCCGGTGCTCTTCACGTCGTCATGCCGAGCATTTTCGCACGGAGATCCGCTGGCATCGCTGCGGGCAGGGGCAGCTCGGCAGCCGTCATGTCAGGGCTGCGGCGAGGGCGGCGGTGATGGCGGCGGCCAGGGTCAGGAACGCCGCGAACGCGGCGGCGGCGCGCAGGCAGGCGGCGGGGTAGGTGGCGCCGTCGAGGCGGGCGAGTTTCCCGGCCACCGCGGCGACGATGAGGGCGGTGATCAGGGTCAGGATCAGGCAGATGGTGAACAGCGCCACGGTCAGTGCGGACATGTCGAACTCCTTTGCGGGGCGGATCGGTTGATGGATCGGTTGATGGGTCGACCATCTCGAATCGGGTGTGCGACGGGGTTCGGCCGGACGAAAATGAACAGTGCTGAACAGTGACGTGCGCACCGGCCGGGGGAACCATGAGCACCGCAGATGAGGAACGACGTCCCGCCGGCGGGCCCGGTGAGGCCCTGTACCGGCTACAGGCGCAGCTCGCGGACGCGTTGGCGTCGATGGGCCAGACGGTGACGTGGCTGGCGGGGCGGGCCAAGGTGGGGCGTACGGGGGTGAGCAATGCCCTCCACAAGCCGTGCGTTCCGAGCGCGCGGACCGTGGCCGCGATGGCGCGGGCGCTACGGCTCGACGAGGAGGAGCTGCTGGAGCTGCGGCGGCAGGCGGAGGAGGCGCAGGAGCGCGGGTCCGCCAGGCCGGGGCAGGTGGTGGGGCGGCCGGGTCTGCTGGTGGGGGCGCCGCCGCTGGTGGCATCGGCGTTCCAGGAGCGGGCGGAACTCCGCGAGCGCATCGACGCGGCCCGGGCGGGCGGCTCGGTGGTGCTGACGCAGGCCAGGAGGGCGTCGGCGGGAGTGCTCTCGGGGATGGGCGGGGTCGGCAAGTCCCAGCTCGCCGCGCAGTACGCCCATCAGGCCGTGGCCGAGGGGACCGGGCTGGTGGTGTGGGTCCCGGCCGGTGAGAGCGCGCAGGTCATCACCCTCTACGCGCAGGCCGCCGTGCGGGTCGGCGCGGTCGGCGCGAGCGGGCAGGATCCCGAGCAGGACGCGCGGGCGTTCCTGGAGTGGCTGGCCACCACCGAGCGGTCGTGGCTCGTGGTGCTGGACGACGTCGGCGACCCCGGCGTCGTCGGCCCGTGGTGGCCGCCGGCGCGGCCCGGCACCGGATGGACCATGGCCACGACCCGCCTGCACGACCCGCGCCTGACCGGCGGCGGCCGCACGCGCATCGACATCGACGTCTACACCCCCCGGGAAGCCGTCGACTACCTCCGGGAGCGGGTCACGGGTGACGGTGGCGAACACCTTCTGGACGGGCGGGAAGGCGAGGTCGCCCGCGTACTCGGCCACCTCCCGCTCGCGCTGGGCCACGCGGCCGCGTACCTCCTCGCCGAGGAACTCACCTGCGCCGAGTACCTGATCCGCCTGGCCGACAAGGCACTGCGGCTGGAGGACCTCCTCCCGGAGTGGGCGGACACCGAGGGCTATCAACGGCAGGTCACCGCCGCCCTGCTCCTCTCCCTGGACGCGGCCGAACAGGCCGGCCCCCGAGGCGTCGTCACGCCCCTCGTCCGACTGCTCGCGCTCCTCGATCCGGACGGCCACCCAGAATCCCTCTGGGTCACCGCGCCCATCACCTCCTTCCTCTCCACCACCCGCGGGCCGGGGGGCCTGCTGGAGACCACAGGAGGTGAGGTGGTGCGCGCGTTGCGGGTGTTGCGCCGGTACGCGTTGATCAGCATCGACCCCCGCACTCCGCACCGTCAGATCCGCATGCACGCCCTCACCAGCCGTGCCGTCCGCGAAGCGACCCCCACGGGCCATGATCCCCACCTCGCCACCGCCGCCGCCGACGCCCTGGTCGAGATCTGGCCGCCCACCCATCAGCCGCGGGAACTCGCACAGGCGCTGCGGGCCAACGCCACCGCCCTGCTCCAACACGCCGAGAACCTGCTCTGGCGAGACGGCATGCACGCGGTGATCCTCTTCAACGGACGCAGCCTCATCGAGGGCGGCCTGCACCACGTCGCCCACGCCTACTGGGCCTCGGTCACGGAGACGGCCACCCGCGCACTCGGGCCGGACCATCGCGAAACGATCGTCGCCCGCGCGAACCTCGCCTCCACCTACCACCGGCTCGGGCGCCACCAGGACGCACTCACCCTCCTCGAAGCCCTCCGCACCGACTGTGAACGCCTGCTCGGACCCGACCACCGGGACACCATCGGCGCCCGCGCCAACCTCGCCGTCACCTACCACGGGCTCGGGCGCCACCACGACGCACTCACCCTTCAAGAAGCCGTCCACGCCGACTCCGAACGCCTGCTCGGACCCGACCACCCCGACACGCTCGTCGCCCGCGCCAACCTCGCCGACACGTACCGCCAACTAGGGCGCCACCACGAAGCGCTCGCCCTGGAAGAAGCCGTCCGCACCGACTTCGCACGTCTCCTCGGACCCGACGACCCCATCAACATCAGCGCCCGCGCCAACCTGGCCGCCACCTACCACCGGCTCGGGCGCCACCACGACGCACTCACCCTTCAAGAAGCCGTCCACGCCGACTCCGAACGCCTCCTCGGGCCCGACCACCCCGACACCGTCCACGCCCGCGCCAACCTCGCCGTCACCCACGGCGCACTCGGGCGCCACCGCGACGCGCTCACCCTTCAAGAAGCCGTCCTCAGCGACTACGAACGCCTCCTCGGACCCGACCACCCCCACACCATCAGCGCCCGCGCCAACCTCGCCGTCACCCACAGCGCACTCGGGCACCACCACGACGCACTCACCCTCCTCGAAGCCGTCCACGCCGACTCCGAACGCATCCTCGGAGCCCATCACCCCGACACCCTCCACGCCCGCGCCAACCTCGGCGCCGCCTACCACCAGCTCGGACGCCACCACGACGCACTCACCCTCCTCGAAGCCGTCCTCACCGACTCCGAACACATGCTCGGAGCCCATCACCCCGACACCCTCCACGCCCGCGGCAACCTCGCCATCACCTACCACCAGCTCGGACGCCACCACGACGCACTCACCCTGCTCGAAGCCGTCCACGCCGACTTCGTACGTCTCCTCGGACCCGACCACCCCCAGACCATCAGCGCCCGCGGCAACCTCACCTCCGCCTACCACCAGCTCGGACGCCACCACGATGCTGCCCGCCTCGGGGACGAGCCGGCTCCTTAGCACCGGGGGAAGGGGCGTGCGGGTACAGGCCGTCGCCGCGGGCGCAGATCCGGGCCACCGCCGTCTGCTACGCCCGCGCCGTACGCGCCGTACGCGCCCAGGAACGGCGTCATCAACCTCCACCCCACCGCCATCGCCGAGATCGAACGCCAGGCCACCCGCGACTTCCTGGCCCACCACACGGCCGCCGACCTGCCCTGCGGCTCCGACGGCGACCGGCGGGCCGTCTGATCGGTCAGTGCTGGTGGGACGGCCGGACGCACAGCAGCTCGGTGCGCAGCACGGGGGTGCCGTCGACCGGTGCGGGGTTCTCCGTGGTCGGCTGGATTCCGCCGGCGGCGACCTTGTCGAGTGTCGCCAGGCCGTCGGGGCCGACCGTGCCGAACACCGTGTAGTTCGGTCGCAGCGCGGAGTCGCCGTAGACGACGAAGAACTGTGAACTGTTCGTGTTCGGGCCGGCGTTGGCCATCGCCAGCAGGCCGCGTCCGTAGAGGCGGCGCGCGCCGGTCGGGTCGGTGGGTGCGGGCGGCAGGTCCACCGGCAGCTCGTCCTTGTACTTGTACCCGGGCCCGCCCTCACCGGTGCCGGTCGGGTCGCCGCACTGCAGGACCTTCAGCGTCGGATACGCCGTCAGGCGGTGGCACACCGTGCGGTCGTAGAAGCCGTGCCGTGCCAGGTGCAGGAAGCTCTGGACCGTGCACGGCGCCTTGGCCCGGTCCAAGTGCAGTGGGAGGGCGCCCTGGCTGGTCGGAACTGCCACGTCGACCACGCCGCGGTCGGGGGTGCGCCGGGGGTCGGGCGGCAGCGGAACGGGGCGCGCGGGCGGTTCGTCCGGGGTCTGTGCGTACTGGCACGGGCCGTGGGTGGTGCGCGGCGGGGCGCCGCCGTCGGAAGCGGTGGCGGCACTTCCCCCGGACACGACTAACGCCACGGCCGCGAGTCCGCTGATCAGTGCTCGGTTCATCTTCCGCACCCTCCTGATGATCGCCAGGTCTTGAAGCGGTCGCAGTCTAGGGCGTGATGGGGGCGGCGGGAATGGGGCGACCGGCTGCCGCCGGGCGGGCTGCCGGGCTTCCTGGACGACATAGAGAAGGTGGCCGGTTGCGGGTACGGGTACGTGATTCCGAGTCCCTGACGTCGAGCGAATCACCGCGTTGCCCGCGGTCCACGACGGCTGGCGGGAAGGACGTGACGCCATGCCTGTCGCATCCGAGGTGAACGGTCCGCAGGGCGGGGCTTTCGAGGAGGTCCTCGCTGAGCTGGACGACGCCGAGGCTCGACTTCGAGAGGTGCACGGCAAGGCTCGTGCGCTCCGGGGGAACGAAGACGGGGGCACCCGCTGCTTGAGGTGCTTCGATCCCGTCTGCCCTTCCTACAAGCAACCTCACCCGGGGCTCCTTCGTGCTCGCGCCACCTGTCGTCATCACTTCGCCTCCCACGATCTCGGCTGAAGGGTCCGGAGCCAGTACGAGCGGGCCGCGATCGTCAGGGCGATGCCGTGGACGGCGAAGGCGGCGATCCCGATCCAGGCGACCAGCAGCGCGTCGCCCGAGGAGTGGAAGTCGCCGCGCCGCATCGTCACCACGTCGGCCGTGACCAGGGCCAGGTACCCGACTCCAACGACGCCGTAGGGGGCGAGCGTGGCGGCGCCGAGCAGGGCCGGGGCGAGCGGGAGCCAGCGCGGGACACGTCGACCGCGCAGGAACGGCGTCCAGCGCGGGAAGGCCTGCCCCCACGGGCGGACCAGGCCCCAGAGCAGGAAGACGCCGAGCACGGCCAGCAGCGCGGTGGGGTCCAGGCCCCAGGACTCCAGGGTGAGGAAGATCCCCGAGGCGCCGTTGCGCTCCGAGACCGCGAGCATCTCCTCACCGGTGATCCCGGCGAACGTACCGCCCGAGGCCCAGACCAGCTTCATCGCCGCGTACGGGAGGAAGGCCAGCGTCCCTGCCAGGGCGATGAGTTGGACGGGCCGCGGTGCGGTGGAGGGCTCTCGTACGGCAGTATCGGCGGGAGGTCGGTCGGACCGGGCCGTGGCCGCGAGCAGAACCGCCCCGACCGCCGCCAGGGCCCTGTTCACGGCGGAGGCACCGTTGTCCACTCCCTGACCTAGCAGCAGGGTGATCACATCCATCAGCAGGCTGAAGGCGATGGTCCCCGCCAGCCCGCACAGGACCCGGAGCAGCACCCGGAGCGGGGGCCTCAGCCCGTACCGCACCACCGCCACGCCGACCGACGACCCCAGCACCCCCAGCGCCACCACCGCCCAACCCAGCACGGAGGCCGCCGAGCCGCCACCGCGGGGGAGCAAGGAGGTCCCGCTCAGCGCGCACGCCAGGCCGAAGCCGGCGTACAGCAGCGCCCACAGGGCCGTGGCCCGAGCCACCCAGCGGGGCCATCGCCGCCACCAGGCCCTCCATGCCCTCCACACCCTGCGGAGCGCGTTCGTCGTCCGTTCAGCACCGGCCATGCCCTGAGCGTCGCACCGACCGCCGCGAGGTGGCGTCGGCCGTCCGGACGATCTCCCTCCCCCAGCCGGGGGAGCGGCTCCCGGGGGGCGGCTCCCGGGGCGCGGGGCCCCGGGCGTTCTGCGTCAGGCGTCGTCGGCGTGGCTCAGTTGGATCCTGGTCTCGTGGAAGTGGTCCCAGTCCAGGACCAGGCGGAAGCGCTGGTGGGGCGCCAGTCGTTCCGGGTCGGCGGGCTCCTGACCGCGGAGCACCCGGGCGTCGTCGGACAGCACGAGCTCCACGATGGCGAGGCGGACGTCGGCGGCGTCCTGGCCGGTGGCGGCTGCCAGGCGGTCCAGGGAGGTGAGCAGCTCCTCCGGTTCACCCAAATCGTCGATCAGGTACGTGATGAAGTCGTTGACGAGCGGGCCGGTGCCCATCGTCCAGCGGATCGAGTCGAGCCGCTCGGTGAGTTCGGCGTCCAGGGACAGCAGGTCGCCGGGCAGCGGCAGGACCGCGGGCATCGACCATCGGGTGCCGTCCGGCGTCTCCTCGCGGCTCGCCAGGCCCCACGTCAGGTACAGCTCGGACAGCTCCCGCACGGTCCTGGGCACGGGGAAGCCGGCGTCGGTGAGCTGGGCGCCGAACCGCTCCCAGCGCTTCGCCTCGGAGGCCTCGCGCCCCTCGGGCGCCTCCGCGTAGTCCCATGGCTCCTCCTCTTCGGGCCAGGAGAACATGAGCGGGCCGTCGAGGCCGCCGGGGAGCATGCGCCAGTGGCCGTCGAACGTGTCGCGCATGAGGTCGTCCAGGGAACCGGTGAAGCCCGGCTGGCTCGCTGTCCCGACCAGCATCGTCAGCGGCAGGCCCTGACGGGGCAGGACGTGCTCCCAGCCCGAAGCCCACCAGTCGTTGTGCATCGCGATGTCCCGGCGCGGTCCGGGCACCGACGGGTTCTCAGACATCCGTGAGGTCCTCCTCGAAAGGCGGTCAGACGCCCGCATCGTATGCCCGGGCGGGGGGTCGCCGTGGCCGCTCCCAGCCGTCTCGGGAGGCCCGCCGGACCGGGTCAGCCCTGGGTGTAGGCCTCGATCAGGCGGGCGCCGAAGAGGTCCGTGCCCGTGGCCACCGGGAGGACGATGCCGGCCAGGAGCGCGACGGTGACGACGACCCGCCAGCGGCGGGCCGCGGCGCCCGTGGTCGTGGGCCAGATCACCCAGACGGTGCCGAGGACGGCGGCCAGGAGCAGGGCCAGCCAGAAGTTCACCACCGTCGGGCCCTGTATCTGGGCCTGGACGGTGATCGCCGATGACGTGACGGCCGCGCTCGCCGACGCGACCAGCATCGAGGCGTAGTTGATCGCGCCCAGCCGCTGGATCGGGGGCCGCAGGAGGAGGTGGGGTGGGAGCGTGCCGGGGGTCGGTGCCGGCCCGGTCGCCGCCTCCTCGCGCAGGCGCGCGGCGATGCGGCCGTGCGCCTCTTCGAAGGCCTCCGCCTCGCCGGCCGTGGCGCCCATGGCGAGGACGAGGCTCCTCGTCGCCGGTCCGTCGGGGGTCATGGCCCGGCCGGAGAACCAGGTCGCGATGTCGACCGTCGGACCGGCGTCGCCGAGGACCGTCGTGGCGATCTTGTCCAGCGGCCAATTGTGGGCGCCGGAACGCAAGCGCAGGGTGCGCAGGTGGTGGGCGAAGGCCGTCGGGTCCTGGACTTCCGCGAGGCCTGCCGTCAGGGACGAGGTGGTGGCCTGGAAGCCGGTCGTGTTGTTCGGCTGGTCACGGCGTTGTCCGTAGGTGTCCTGGACGATCCGGGGCGGTCGGTGCGCCGGTGCTCCGCGGGGCGCGGGCCGGTGATGACGGTGCCCTCGATGAGGGTCGGCCCACCCGGGGCCTCGGCCTGCCCCAGGTGGGCCTGCTGGCGCGCCTCCCACACCTCGTGGGCCAGGGCCTGCTGGGCCTGTTCGGCGGTGTAGCGACGTCCCTTCGCCTTCTCCAGCTCCGCGGCGGTCCGCTCCAGCCGCAACCGGGCCTGCGACAGCTGTAGTTCCACCTCGGTCCGCTCCCGGACGGCGACCGACCGCAGCCGCATCTCCTGGCCGGCGATGACGGTGTCCAGGAGGGCGCCCATCTGCAGCAGCGAGGAGATCATCGCGTTGGCCTTGTCCGCCGCCTTGACCGCCTTGTGCTGTCCCTTCAGGGCCTCGATGAGTTCACCCTGCACCTGCACCAGGGTGAGCGCCGGCCCCGCCGTCCGCCCCTCCGCGGTCGCCTGCTCCGGTCCGGCCGGGCGCAGGGACTCCGCGTGCGCGGCCTTCCAGAGCTCGTTAGCCTCCACCGTGTAGGCGCGCAACTGGGCCGGCTTGCCGGTGGACAGCGCCTGGAGCAGGGCGCCCAGATCCTTCTTGGGGATGACCTCGGTGCCGTTCATGTACTTCGCCCAGGTGGAGTTGCCCTTGCTGGTGCCGGGAACGAGGGCGAGCACCTGGTCGATGGTCCGGGGGTCCGTGATCCGGCACACGAACGCCGCCAGCCTGTTCGCTTCCGGGCGCCCCTTCAGCTGCCTCTTGCGCGCCACGACGTCCTCGGCAACATCACCGCCGCTGTGGTCGTCACCGGGGGCGGTTGGGCGGTGCGCGCCGCCCGGACGGGCCGGGCCCGTCGGCGCGCGGACGGGCAGTGGGACCGGCCGGCGCGGGGATGCCGCGAAGAGCGGCGCGCCGCGTCCGGCGCTGCCCTAGCCTTGCGCCATGAGCGCGGCAGGGGACGTGATCGGCGGTCGGTTCGAGCTGGTGGATCGGCTGGGCAGCGGGGGGATGGGGACGGTCTGGCGGGCGCTGGACCGGGCGCTCCATCGCGAGGTGGCCGTGAAGGAAGTGCGGGCGGAGGTGGGGCGGGGCGATCCGGAACTGCGGCGGGTGCTGCGGGAGCGGGTGCTGCGCGAGGCCCGTGCCCAGGCCCGGATCAACCATCCGAACGTGGTCACCATCCACCACATCGTCGACGAGGGCGAGCACCCCTGGCTGGTGATGGAGCTGCTGCCCGGCCACTCCCTCGATCGGCGGCTGGAGCAGGGGCCGTTGTCGCCCGCCGAGGCCGCCCGGACCGGCCGCGAGGTGCTCGCCGGGCTGCGGGCCGCGCACGCGGTCGGCATCCGGCACCGGGACGTGAAGCCCGCCAACGTGCTGGCGCGGGCAGACGGTTCGGCCGTGCTCACCGACTTCGGCATCGCCGCGCTCCAGGACGCCGCCTCCCTCACGGTGACCGGGGAGGTCATCGGGACCCCCGAGTACCTGGCGCCCGAGCGGATCCGCGGCGCCGACCTGGACGCCTCCGATCTGTGGTCGCTGGGCATGATGGTGTACGTGTGCGTGGAAGGCGTCAGTCCGATGCGCCGGGCCACCACCTTGGCCACCCTGGCCGCGGTCCTCGACGAGCCGGTACCCCCGCCGCACCGGGCCGGTCCGCTGGCGCCCGTACTGGCCGAGCTGCTGGTCCGCGATCCGGCCGCACGGCCGTCGGCCGAGCGGTTGGACCGGCTGTTGGCCGGCGTCGCCGGGGGCGCGGGCGGTGCCGTCGTGCCGGAGCCGACCCGCCTCGATCGGGCGCCCGCCGCCCCTCCCGACGTCTCCCCCGTGGCCGGACGGTCCCCGTCGGTCGACCGGTTCGGCCCGCCGCCCACGCCCGTGCCCTTCCCGCCGTACGCGGCCACGCCCCACAGTGCGCTGCCGACCATCGGCCCGCTGGACGGTGGTGCCCCGCCGCACGGGAGCGGACCGGACCGCCGGCGCAAGGCCGCCCCGCTCACCGCGGCGGCCGCCGTGGTGGCCCTGGCGCTGCTCGGCTTCGGCGGGTACGCCCTGTTCGGCCCGGGTGCGGGCGACCGTACGGACGCCAAGGGCGCGGCCTCGCCGACGGTGTCCGGGCGCTCCGCCGCTCCGGTCTCCCCGCCCGCGGGTCCGGGCACCTCGGCGGCGGCCACGTCCAGCGCGCCGGGTGCGACGCAGAGCGCGCCGCGGGCGAGCGAGAGCGCCCCGGCGGCCGCCGTGCCCGAGGGTGACGGGCCGGCTCCCGGCGCCGGCCGTTGGATCGCCCAGCTCTACTCCGAACCGGAGAGCACCGGCATCGCCGTACGCGACCAGCGGCTGGCGGCGATCCGCGTGACGGTCCCCGAGGCCCGGTTGCTGCGCAGCCGGGACTACGCCTCGCTCAACCCGGGGTATTGGGTGGTCTACGCCCCCGGCCCCTTCACCGACGGCGGGGCGGCCGTCACCTTCTGCGCGGCCAAGGGCCGGACCACCGCCAACGAGTGCATCGGCCGCTACCTCAGCGACGACGCGGGTGATCACGGGTACCAGTGCACCCCGCCGGCCTCCTCCCCCGGCGGCCGCTGCCGACGTTCCTGACGGGGCGTGTCCGACCTGCTCGACTCCCCTCGGGAGAAGGGGCGTTGTGGGACGATCGGCCGGAGTTGAAACCGGCGGAACGGGGGCGCGGGAGTGCGGTTGACGATCGAGGTGTCGGACGCCGACGAGGCGGCGGAGCTGCGGGACCTGTACCGGTGGCTGCGCGCCGACGAGGACGTGCCGGACGAGGTGCGCCTCTGCGCGCAGCCGGCGCCCGGTGCCATGGGGGGTGGGCTGGAGGTCATCAACGTGGTGCTGACGCACACGATGGGCGTCGCCAACCTCGCCCTGGCCTACGCCGGTTGGCGCCGGGCGCGGCGGGGCCGGGCGGTGTTCACCATCACCCGGGCCTCCGACGGGGTGACGGTGACCGTGGAGGACGGGTCGGACGAGGTCGTGCGCGGGCTGATCGCGACGCTGTCCGAAGCCGGTCCCTCCGCCGCCCCGCCGGCCGTGACGCCGCCGGCCGTGACGCCCGCTCCCGACGGCGCGTCGGGCGGCGGAGCGTCGGGCTGGGCGGCACCGGGCGGACACTGACCGTGGAACTCGCCGACCCGCAACGCTCGTACGCCGTCCTCGTCGGGACCTCCACCTACGTCAGCGCGCAGCTCGAAGACATCCCCCCGGTGGCCAACAACCTGGAGCGACTGGGCGCTCTGCTGGAGGATCCGAGCGTCTGGGGGTTGCCGCCCGGCCATTGCGTACGGCTGCCCCAGCCCGCCTCCGCCACGGAGGTCCTGGACGCGGTCCGGGAGGCCGCCCGCAAGGCCACCGACATGCTGTTCGTGTACTACTCCGGGCACGGGCTCACCGACCCGGGCTCCGGCGAGCTGCTGCTGACCCTGCCCACCTCGGACCGGGACCGGCCCTACTCCTCGCTCGGCTACGAGGCCCTGCGCCGGGAGGTCCTGGACGCGGGCCACAAGATCCACAAGGTCGTGGTCCTGGACTGCTGCTTCAGCGGCCTGGCCATGGTCGGCGGCATGGGCGGCTCCGCCACCAGCTCCGTGACGCTCGCGGAGCGGAGCCGGATCGCCGGTTCGTACCTGCTGACCGCGTCCGCCCCCACCCGCGAGGCGCTGTGGCTGAAGGACGAGCCCTACACGGCCTTCACCGGTGAGCTGGTCCGGCTGCTCGAGGACGGCCTGCCGGGCGGCGGTCAGGTCATCGAGGTCGGGCGTATCTACGAGCACATGTTCGCCGAACTGACCTCGAAGGGGCGGCCCCTTCCGCAACAGCGGGTGAGCAACGCCGCCCGCATCGCCTTCGCCCGCAACCGCTACGGGACCCTCGCGCAACCGGTGGCGCAGCCGCACCCCGACCCCGTCCATCCCGTTCCGGAAGCCCTGCGGCCGGTGCTGCGCGCGCAGCCGCGGGCCATCGCCGAGCACGCGGCCCGGTTGCGGGAGACGGATCCCGACGGGGCGGGCCAACTGCTGTCCCTGGCGGCGGTGTTGCGGCCGGCGCAGGAAGTGGCCGCACTGGTGTGGGTGTTGCGGGTCGCAGGGCGCGACGAGGAGGCGGTGGGCATCCTCGCGGCTGCCGCGGCCGAGCGGGAGCCGTACGACCTGGCGGCCTGCGTCGTCGCGCTGGACAGCGCGGACAGCGGCGACGACCCGCAGCGGCTCGCCCGGCTCGCCGCCGAGCGGTCCGCGCAGGACGTCGCGGGGACCGTCAAGGCGCTGCGCGCCGCCGGGCAGCCCCATGCGGTGGAGGTGTTGTCGATGGCCGCGATCGGCCGCGCGCGGACGACCGAGGCCATCCTGGAGCTGGCCGGGGCCTTCTGGTCGGCCGAGCTGGACGCCGAGGCCGAACGGGTCCTGCAGGTGTCGGCGACCTCGTCGTCGGAGGAGGAGACCACCCGGCTGGCCGGGGCGCTGTTGGCCATCGGGCGCGAGGACGAGGCCGTCGACCTCTACCTCCGGGCCGCCTCCGCCGTCGTGCGCCGCCCCGCCGAACTGGTGCGCGCGCTACGGACGATGGACGCGCGGCAGCGGCCCGACGACGCGCGGCGGCTGCTGCGCCGGGCGGTCGAGGATGCCCCGACGGTCGAGGCGGTCACGCGGCTGTGCGACGCGTTGTGGGAGGTCGGGCTGCGGGAGTGGGCCCTGGAGGTGCTGCGGCAGGCGGCCACGGTCCTGTCGGTGGAGGCCGCCGTCGCGCTGGCCGACGTACTGCGGGGCGATGGTCACGACGAGGCGATGCTGCACCTGGTGCGGGAGGTGGCCGGGGCGCACCCGGCGGACCGGACCGTCACGCTGGTCGAGGCGCTGCGGTCGATGGGCCGGCCGCTCGACGCCCTGCGGCTCCTGGCCGACGCCGCGCAGCGCCCCGGCGAGCAGATCGCGCAGCTGCTGATCGCGCTGGAGGACAGCGGGAACCGCCGGGACTGGGCCCGGGTGCTGGGGGCCCTGCCCGAGGGGCCCTTCGTCCACCCCGGTGATCCGCTGGCCTTCGCGTTCGGCGCCCGGCCCATCGCGCTGGTGCGGGCGCTGGACGCGGCGGGGCGGGACCACGGGGAGGTGAGCGGAGCCCTGGCGTCCCTGCCGGACGGGTCCTTCGCCGAGGCGCTCGGGAAGCTCCGGGATGCCGGGGCCGACGACGTGGTCCACCACGTCCTCGCCCAGCTGGTGCGCAGCGATCCCCAGGGGGCCCAGCGCCACCTCGAAGGCACCTCGAAGCTCGACGCCGCGGTGCTGCGGGGGTTGCTGCGCGCGCCCGACAGCCCGGTGCGGGACGAGGTCGCGCAGCTGTCCTCCGATGCCGTGCTGGCCCTCGTGCGGGGCGCGGCCGTGCCCGCGGTGGCGATCCGCGCCCTCACCGCGGCCGGGCTGGGCCTCCAGGTCGGTGTGGCGTTGGAGCAGTTCACCCGGCACCTTCCGGTCGCCGAGGTGGTCGCGCTGCTCAGGGCCCTGTACGCCGACGGGCTGACCGAGGAGGCCCACGTCGTCGTACGGGGCGCCGGGGTGTGGATGTTCCCCGAGCTGTACCGCGACTTCGTGCTCGCGTTGCACAGGGCGGGGCTGCGGGAGTACGCGGTGTACGCCCTGGAGGGGAAGGCGGCCAAGCTGGGCCCGTCACTCAGCAGGCAGTTGGCGGCGACCCTGGGCGTGCCGGCCCCCGTCCCGGCCTCGGCTGCTCCCCCGCAGCGCCCGAAGAGCCGGAACTGGTTCGGCCGGGGCTGAGCGCGGGACCGTACGGGGGAACGCGGGGCGGTGGGTGGGCGCGGGGTGATGTCGTGGGGGCGCCGTCGCCGCGGGGGCGGTGAGGATCGGGGCATGGGCATCGCACTGCCGGTCCTCTTCGCGCTGTTCGCGGCGCTCAGCAACGCGCTCGCGACCGTGCTCCAGCGGCGGGCGGCGCTCACCGTGCCGCAGAGCGACGGCTTCCGCTTCGGCCTGGTCCTGGACCTGCTGCGGCGGCCGCTGTGGATCGGCGGGATCCTGGCGGTGATCGCGGCCGGTGTGGGGCAGGCCGCGGCGCTCTCCCTGGGGGCGCTGGCCCTCGTACAGCCCTTGTTCGTGCTGGAGCTGCCCTTCGCGCTGCTGATCGCCTCGCTGGTGGGGCGCAGCCGGCTGCCCGGGGCGCTGTGGCTCGCCGTCGCGGGGGTGGTGGTCGGGCTCGGGGTCGTCCTGGTGGCCGCGTCGCCGACCGGGAACCGTACGCAGGTGCCCTTCGACCGCTGGGTCCTGGCGCTGGTGGCGTGCGCGGCGGCGATGGCGGCGACGGCCGCGGTCGGGCTGCGCCGGCCTCCCGGCCGGATGCGGGCCGGCTGCCTCGGCGCGGCCACGGCCGTCGGTTACGCGCTCACGGCCGCCCTGATGAAGTCGGCCGTGCGGGTGCTCGACGAGGACGGGGTCGTCGGCTTCCTCACCACCTGGCAGACCTACGCCTTCGGGCTGAGCGGCATCTGCGCCCTCCTGCTGCTCGAACACGCCATGCAGGGCGGCCCGTTGGTCGCCTCACAACCGGCGCTCACCCTCGGCGACGCGGGCGTGAGCGTCGCGCTGGGCGTCCTGCTGTACGAGGAACACCTGCGGTCCCAGTGGTGGCTGGTGCCCCAGCTCCTGGGACTCGGCCTGATCGCGGCCGGGGTGTTCGCCCTGGCCCGGCGCGGTGGGGAGGCGGGGGCTCCGTGAACGTCCGGGGAACGCCGCTCCGGCCCGGACGCCCGTGGACGGGCGGGCCGGGCCGGAGCCGGTTCAGGACCGCGGTACGAGCACGTTCCACTGCTGGTAGGGGTTGTCCGCGCCGTAGTTCTTGGCGTACGCGTTGCCCTTCTTGTCCGAGTCCAGGGCCTTGCTGTCGGGGTTGACGATCCTGGTGGTGCCGTTGACGTAGAGCTCCCACCAGAGCTCGTTGTCGTCGATGCCGCACGGGTCGGTCTTGACGATCTCGCCCCACGAGTCGTTCAGCGTCAGGCACCGGCTGGTCGCCGCGTTCTTGAGCCTGATCTTGCCGTTCACGACCGTGCGCTGCCACTGCTGGTAGGTGTTGTACCGGTCCCCGCAGGGGGAGGTGTACACCTTCCCGCTGGGATTGGAGTCCAGGCAGCGGCCGGTCTGGACGTTCTGGTACCACCTGAGGTCCACGGCGGCGTGCGCGGGCGTGGCCAGCCCCGTCGCCAGCATGACGCCCGCCCCGAGGACGGCTGCGGTTCCGCTCAGTTTGATGCGAAGGCCCATCGGATCTAGCTCCTTACCGAGTCAACCGGGTCAGTTGTGCGCGGGGCGGCCGGGGGTCACATGTACCACTGCTGGTAGGTGTTGTCCGCCGTGTAGTTCTTCAGGTAGGCGTTGCCCTTGGCGTTGGAATCCAGCGCGTTGTCCGCATTCACGTTGATGAGGCGGATCTTGCCGTCCACCGTCAATTCCCACCAGCGGTCGAGTTCCCAGCCGACGCAGGTGCGGGTGGCCACCCGGGAGGTGTAGGGGGGCGAGGGGTTGGTCAGGTTGCCCGTCTCCTGGGAGAGGCACCGGCGGGTGGCGACGTTGCGGAGCATGATCTGGCCGTCGACGACCTTGCGTTCCCACTGCTGGTAGGGGTTGTCGGCGCCGCAGCCCTTGGTGTAGACGTTGCCCTTGGCGTCGGAGTCGAGGCAGAGGCCGGTCTGGGCGTTGCGGTACTGCTTGATTTCCGCGGTGCCGGCACTGGCATGGGTGGCCGTCCCCGCCACCAGTAGGACGCTCGCCCCCATGACGGCGGCGGCGCCGGCGAGCTTGTTGCGAATGTGCATGAGGCCCTCTTCCTTCTCAGCGCATTTCCATGGAACGAAAACTCCGTGCGGTATCTCCTGGTGAGCCGCCACTCGGATGCCGCGCCCGCGTAACGGGCGCCGTACCGGGGGCACGCGTGACCTTGACAGATACGACTGACGTTTCCCTCACGCTTTCCTAACGCGCGGCGCCGGAGCGGGGAATTCAGATCCAGCCGCGTTCGCGGGCGTGCAGCGCGGCTTGGAAGCGGTTGTCGGCATCGAGGCGGACCATGAGCCGGGCGACGTGTTTGCGGTAGGTGCGCAGGGCGATGTTCAGCTGGCGGGCTCCCGTCTCGTCCTTGTCGACGAGGTAGAGGGTCTTGAGGATCTGCCGCTCGGTTTCGGTGAGGGAGGGCAGGTCCTCCTCGGGGAGTTCCTGGGCGGCCGCCCACATCCGCTCGAAGAGGGAGACCACGGTGCTCACCAGTCCGGGTTCGCGCGTCAGCAGCGCGCCGCGGGCGGTGTTGTCGGGGTCGATGGGGGTGAGGGCCACGGCCCGGTCGCAGATGATCATGCGGTCGAGGGGGTGGGTGGAGACCCGGATCTGCGCGCCGCGGGCCGCGAGCTCCCTCAGGTAGGCCATGGTCGTCTCGTCCTGGAGGCAGGCCGAGGCCATCAGGGTCCGCATCCGGACCCCGCGGCGCAGGATCCTCAGGTCGATCGGCCGGGAGACCTCGATGGACTCCGCGGTGAGCACGCCGAAGGGGTTCGTCGTCAGGTTCTCCGAGTGGGCGAAGAAGGTCACCTCGTCGATGGCGGCGCGCACGGCCTCCAGGCCCTCGATCTGCCGGACCGCCGGATTGTCGTACGTGGTGGCGCGGGGGGCGTGCGTCTCCGTGCTCAGCGAGTCGACCAGTCCGATGCGCCGGGCGGTCTCCTGGAGGTCGTCCTGGGTCTGGCCCACCCGGTGCTCGATCAACCGCTCCACGGCGCGCTTGGGGGAGAGCGGCCGCAGGCCGCCGGCCGGGGTGCGCACCACGATGCCCAGCTCCAACGTCCGCGAGACCACGGCCGGTTGGTGCTCGCCGGCGTCGTCGCGGTCCCGCAGGAGGGCGCGGTAGAACTGCTCCTCTTCCAGGGGGACGCCGAGGAAGGCCAGCTCGTTCGTGTCGTGGCGGGACATCATCGGCCCCACCTCTCACGGGTGTCCCAGCGGCAACACAGCGTCCTCGGCGGGGTGTTCCCGCCGGCGCCGGGCGTGCAGGAAAGTGCACGGGAACCGGGCCGTTTGCTGCACGGTCGCGGCCCGTCCGGGGCCGGTGCCCGCTGGCAACATTCTTCTTGTGAGGGCGGCCCGCCGGAACGGAAACGGTGGGAGGGCCCGAGCAACGCACCTCGGTCCGGTCCCGTCAGCACTCCAGGAGGTACCCCGTGAACCGCTCCGCTTCCCGCATCGCGTCCGGCGTCATCAGCGTCCTCCTGGTCCTCGGCGGCGCCGGGATCGCCCAGGCCGACGACGCCGACACGGGGTCCTCGCGGACCGGAGCGGTCACCGTCGCCCCGACCACGGGTACCGCGGACACCACGCCCGTCACCATCAACCCGCTCACCAACGACTGGGGATGAGCGGACCGGGGATGAGCGGACCCGGGTGAGCGCGCCCGCTCCCGCCGGAGTGGACCCCGCCCCCCGGACGCCCGCCGAGTTCCTGCGAAGGAACGTCCCCCCGGCCCGTCCCCCACCACCTTCCGATCGAGCCCACACCACCATGCCCCGGGCATCCCTTTGCCCGGACCACCCTTGAAGGAGACCACCATGTCGAAGCACCTCAAGCGCGCCGCCCTCACGCTCGTCGGCGCCGTCGCGGCCACCGGGCTGCTGCTGCCCGCCACGGCCCAGGCCGCCACCTCCCCCGCGCCGGCAGCGGGTCAGGTCGCCGCCGCTCAGGCCGGGACCATGGGCACCGGGTGGAAGACGGAGATCGTGGTCGACGCGATGAACCAGATCGCGGGGATCATCGGGAACGTCCTGAACGACATCCGGATGGAGAAGGACCGGCCCGGCTTCGTGCACCGCCAGCTGGACGACACCATGAAGGCCTACCCGAACCACAACGTCATGATCATCAATGACAACCTCAACTACTCCCTGGACATCCAGGGCGTCGTCGCCAATGCCCGCGTCACCCAGGGCAGCGCCACCTACCGGGTCCTCGCCTTCAAGTCGGGCACGATCGTCAACCGCGGCGACGGCGGCTGGCTCAACTGGGGCTTCGGCGGCTGGTTCGACCGCAACGGCGGCACCGTGACCTTCCGCGGCTGATCCCGGCTCCCCCATCGACCGCCTCCTCCTCACGTGACCCTCGACAACCACGCAAATGGGCCGGTCTCCTCTCGGAAACCGGCCCATGCCGCGTCCACTTCCGGGCCGCCCCCGGGCCCCCGATCCGCAGGAGACGACACCGTGGAGCACCGCATTCGACTCGCCGGGGCACCCGAATCCACCCCCGAGCTGGCGTGCCTGCGCATCATCGCCCAGCTCCCGTCCCACTGGACCAGCGAAATCCTGGAATGCGGAACCGGGTACGCCGTCCTCGGCCTCCGCGTGAGCACCTCGGCCTGCGACGTCACCCATGCGATCGACCGGGCGCTGGCCGCGCCGGCGCTCCACGGGTGGACCCGGGGGGAATGACCGGGCTCGGGCTCGGGCTCAGCTGAACTGGACCGTCACCGTCTGGTCGTTCCACTCGCCGAGTCGCTTCTGCGAACCGCCGATGGCGAGGTTGACGCCGTTGCGGTCCCGCAGCCCCATCTGGTTGCAGAGCTTGTTCTGCACGGAGGAGATCCGCCACCGCCACTTGTCCCCCAGGGGGAACTGGTAGTCGGGCAGTCCGTCCGCGCGGCCCGTGCACGACTCGCCCCGGAACTCGATCCGCGACCCGGTGAAGTTCTCGTGCTCGTAGACGATCCCGAGCAGCTTCGTCCCCTGACCCATGGTCAGGATGTCGTAGGGCGGCTCCGCCGCCGAGGCGGCGCTGGCCGGGGTGGCCACGCCGACCGACAGCAGCACCGCGGCACAGACTCCGAGAATCCTCTTGTTCATCTGCAAGACCCCACCTTCACCAGATCGCGAGCAAGGCACGTTCCGCGCCGCCCCGCGCCCGGCGTGCGGGCCAGGGACCGGGACACGCCGGTGACCCTCGCAGACACCGCTGACGTTTCCCTAACGATCGCCTCACAGCGCCGGCGACCGAACGCGTCCGCCGGCGGGCTGTTGCAGAACGGTCACGATGGAACGAGAACCTCCGCGCAGGTCACGGCCCTCTTATCGAACGTAACGACGCCATTCGGAGAAGAGCCGCGCCATGTCTCGCGTTCAGCCCACGGCTGTATCGACCGCCCTTGCAGCCCACCGCCGTCTCCAGCCGGCGCGCATATCCGCCGCCGTCCTCACCGGGCTGCTTCTCCTGACCGCATGCGGCGGCGGAGGCGACTCCGCCGGAGCGGGGACGTCCGCCGACGCGGCCAACAAGCAGGCGGAGGCCCCGCCGGCGCCGAAGAAGGTGACCGACGGGCCGCTCCTGGACTTCGACCTGACGCCGGGGGCCGGAAAGACGGTGGGCACGGGGCAGCCCGTGTCGCTGGAGTTCGACAAGCCGGTGAAGAACAAGGCCGCGGTGGAGAAGGCGTTGACGGTCACCGCGTCGAACGCCACCGAGGGGTCCTGGGGGTGGGTGACCACGGTCCCGGGCGGACTGGACCGTTTGGACTGGCGCCCCAAGGACCCCTGGCGCGCGAACACCCAGGTCACCGTCAAGGGAACCCTCACCACCGTGGACCCGGGTGGCGCCCATTTCGAGCGGGACCTGGACCGTACCTTCACGATCGGCCGTGACCAGCAGCTCGTCGCGGACCTGGACACCCACAAGCTGGTGGTCAAGCGCGACGGCCAGCAGGTGAAGTCGATCCCCATGTCCGGCGGGCAGCCGGTGCCCGGCCGTGCCTCGCGCGCCGGGACCTTCGCCATCAAGTCGCAGGAGGAGAGGGTCCACATGACCTCCGCCTCGGTCGGCGGCCCCAAGGAGTACGACGTCTGGGTGAACTGGGGCATGCGGTTCAGCGACTCCGGCGGCTACCTGCACCAGGGAACCGACGACAGCCAGCAGTACATCGGCAACACCAACCACAGCGCGGGCTGCGTCGGCATGACGCCCAAGGACGCCAAGTGGCTCTTCGAGAACTCGCTGCTCGGTGACCTCGTCACGGTGAAGGGCGAGGAGGCCACCGGCGAGCTCGGCGGGGTCGGCAACGGCTACGCCGACTGGAGCGTCACCTACGACCAGTGGAAGACCAAGAGCGCGGTGAAGTAGGGCGCCGGTGCGGCGGAACCTGATCCGGAACCGGAACCGGAACCTGATCCGTCCACCTTCGATGTCGGGGTCTGTCCGATCGAGTACATGATCGACTCCGCCGCGGTCCTACGGTGGCAGGCGCACGTGCGCGCCCGCCCACCGAACGATGAGGAAATCCGCATGCCCGACGTCCAGCCCGTGTCCGTGCCCGCGGGACCGTCCCGCCGTCCGACGCCGGGATCCGGCGGCGGCCCACGGCGGGCGGACGCGGGCAAGGACAAGTACTTCGCGGACATGGACCGCTGGAACCAGGGCGTGGAAGTCACCCTGGATCCGGCGAAGCTGAGGCGGAACCAGCTCTTCGCCGAGCAGGCCGAGGCCGCGTCCCGCCGTGCGCTGGAGAAGTGGTCGGAGCGCAGGGACGCGCGGCTCCCCCTGGTTCCCGCGCTGGTCTACGCCGGGAACCGGCTGTTGGCGGAGATCGACGAGGGCATCGTCAGCGACGCGCGGGAGAAGTTGGCCCTGGACCCCTCCGTCCCGAACACGGTCTCCTTGGAGGACCGCTTCAAGAACGACTCCGACCGCAACTACCTGCGCTGCATGAAGGACCTGGAGTCGGCCACCGGCACGCCGCGGCACAACGCCGCCCTGGTGACGGAGTCCGCGCTCGCGGGCGCGCGGAACACCTCGCTGCTGGTCTACGAACCGGACTTCGAGGGCGGGCTCGGTCGCGCGGCGGTGGCCGTGGGCGCGGTGGAGACGGCCGAGTACGTCGTGGTCCTCGTGCCCGGCATGGGCAGTTCGCTGGAGACGCTCGGCGAGCTGACCGCTCACGCACGGGACCTGTACAAGCAGTGCCTGCGGACCCGTCCGGGCGCCAAGGTCGCCGTCGTGGCATGGGCCGGCTACAAGGCCCCGCCCGGTTTCGCCGAGGCCGCCCGGGAGGAGCCCGCGGCGGCCGGCGCCGCGCTGCTGCGGAGCGACCTCGACACCTGGCGCTCGTACTGGCGCAAGAGCGCGGTCCGCGGGGCGCTCGACCTGCCCGCCTACCCCACGCTGACCATCAGCGGGTTGAGCTACGGCAGCGTCGTCGCCGGGCACGCCGCGATCGGTTCCGGGACGGACACCGCGGGCAAGCGCGTCATCGACCAGCTCGTCCTGCTCGGCAGCCCGGGGACCGGGCTGCGGGCCAAGTACCTCGACGCCGACCTCTTCGTGGCCGCCACCGACACCGACTTCATCAGCATGCTGGACTGGTTCAGCATCGACCCGTCGCACGAGAACCACGGCGAGAAGGTCGTCCGGATGCGCGCCGACTACGCCTGGACGGCGCAGGCCGGGCTGGTGGGCAACCTGAAGAAGGCGCACCTGAGCTATTACGACCGCGGATCCGAGTCCCTGGCCAACATAGCCCGGGCCGTCGTGGGGCGGACCGAGGAGATCAGCCTGGAGGAACGGCGCACCCGGCCGGTCCTGGGCGGCTACCGGACCCCCCTCGGACGTGCGTTCCACGACCGGCCGGAGAAGCCCGGCGGCCGCGGCACGGCGGACCACGGATCCGGGCCGGTGGGGCCGGGGGACGACGACGCCGTGCAGGCGGGCGTGGAGGAGGCGACGTACGGCACGGACACCGGCAAGGGCAAGGGCAAGGGGCGCAAGAAGCGCGACCTGGGGGACCAGGACCCGCGCGTCCCGGATCCCGTGGTCGAGGAGCGGCTGGGGGGCAAGAAGAAGCCCCGGCCCGATCTGGTGAAGCGGCCGATCACGCGGGCTCCCGCGATCCCGCGGGCGGACGCGGCCGGCGGGCCGAAGCCGCCCACGGTCCTCTACCGCGTGGACACCCGGCCCCCGACCGAGGGCTTCCGTGACGGCTTCTCCGCCTATGGCAAGGACATGGACCTGGAGAAGCACGCGCGCGGCGCCACGACCATCGGGCGTTCCAGCCAGGCGAGGTCCAGCGGCTTCATCTCGACGACGTCCAACCGTGCCTTCGCGCTCAGGTTCGCCGAGCAGCTGCTCGCGGGGCAGCACACGGTGTACCTGTACGAGATGGTGCCCAACCGGAGCTTCTACAACCTGCGCAGCAGCCTGTTGGCGAGGGGCGGCGTCGACCCCAGTCTCGTGGACCACGCCCAGGCCCAGGGCGAGTGGGTGTCCACGGGGCGCATCCCGCCGGACCGGATCAGGAGCGCGACCCCCTTGTCCCGGCCGGCGACGGGGCGCGGGGCGCCCGTGGCCGGGCCCGTGGAGAGGAACGTGAAGGTCCCGGGAACGGCCCTGCGGGGCTTCGACGCGAGCGTCACCCCGCAGGCGAACGCCCATCCGTACGGCAAGCCCGCGCCGGGGACCAAGGCGGCCGCCGGGGCTCTGGTGCGCTACACCCCCGGGCCCGACCTCGTCGGACCGCAGGGCCAGCGGTTCCTCTACCGGGGCGTCCAGCAGGCGCCGAAGAGCGGAGTCCTGGTCAACGGCTTCTCCTCCCGCGGGTTCGATGTCTCCGAACGGACCCACCTGAGCGGTGACATGCGGAACTCCGCTTACATCTCCATGAGTTGGAGCAAGGAGACGGCCCGCACCTACGCCGGTCCCACCGGCTGGGTCTACAAGATCGACAAGAACAAGCTCGGGGTCGTCTTCAACGTCTACGGGTCGAGCGGACTGACGGGACGGCCCGCGGACGGGGCCGTGCGGCGCAATGCCGAGGTCGCGGCGATGTACTACGTCCCGCCCGAGGCCATCGTCGACGTCGAGCCCTCCCGGGTGCGGTCCATGGCGAAGAGCCTGCCCAGCCGGATCAAGCACAAGTACGCCGTGTGGCAGCGCACCGTGGCCGCCCAGCGCCGTCCCGCGTCGGCATCGGTGCGCACCGGAGCGAAGGCCGCCGGCGGGGCGATCCTCATCGCCGAGAAGCTCTTCGAGATCTTCCCGGAACTCCGGCAGGTGTTCGCCCCCCTCAGCTCCTGGATCGACGACAAGTGGTCACGGGCCCAACGCACCGTCCAGGACGCGCTCATGCCCGACCTGGGCCGCGCCCGCGCGGCGCGCGAGGCGTACGACGCCATTCCCAACAGCCGCTACGCCAAGGAACGCCCGGAGTGGGAGAAGTCACTCTGGAAGGTGCCGAGGAACACGCACCTCTACGGCCACATCCTCTCCGCCCGCGTCCAGGAGGGCGCGGAGATCGGTGAGGACGACGTCAAGAACGTGCAGGACGCGCTGCGCTACTCCTCGGCCCGGGTCTGGGCCGACGAGAACCTGGAGCCGATCAAGCAGTACTTCTCGCGGAAGATCAGGGAGGACGAGGACGGGACGGGCGTCTCGGCGAGCGACCTCGCGGACGTGGACGAGATCCTGCGGTCCCTCACCCCCGCCGTCGTCGCGGAGGAGTACGTGGACCACGGACTCGTCGAGTTCGCGGAGCTGTACGCCGTACACACCGAGCGCTACCTCGCCGAGAAGGAAGCGGCGGGTGAGGGCCGCCGCGTCACCATCGAGCTGTCCACCACCGCGATCGAGGAGACCCAGGTGCTGGTGCCGAACGCGGAGGGTCCGGCGCAGGAGGTCACCTGGTCCGTCAACGGCAGGGCCGCGAGCCGGTTCGCGCACCAGGACGTCCACCCGAAGCTCCACAAGCACGGCCTGCGCAGCGGTGACGCGGTCGTCCTCACGGGGGTGCTGCCCGAGGGCGGCGGGGACGCCGGGGCGCTCAGCCTGTACAACCCGCTCACCCGGGAACGGGCCCTGACCATCGCGCCCGTGAAGGCGGGGGGCCAGGTCGGGTACCGGTTCGCCTTCCCGCGCGGGGCCGACGGAACGGCCGTCGGGGTCGAGGCCCGGGTCGAGGCGGACGGACGCACCGACACGATCACGGCGGACCTGGCCCTCGTCCACCGCGCGGGGGCACCGCTGAAGGTGTCCGTGGTGTACCCGCAGCCGCGCACGTACACGGTGAAGACCGGCGACGGCCTGTGGTCCATCGCGGCCGCCGAACTCGGCGACGGCAGCCGCTGGCCGGAGATCTACCGGGCGAACCGCGCGGTGATCGGCGACGACCCGGACCTCATTCTGGGCGGACAGGTCCTGCGCATACCGGGCCGCTCCTGAGCCGTGCGCCGGTCGGCCGCGGCGGGGCGGGGGCGCGGGGGCGCGCCTCCTGGTGGCGGTCAGTGCAGGCGGGTGCGGGTCCACCACCAGGAGAAGACGAGGGTGAGGGCGGCCAGGGCCAGGCAGGTCGCGGACTCGACCTGTTGCAGGGCCGGGAAGTGGCCGGGCGGGTGGTACTCGGCCCAGTAGCGGGTGATGTCGTGATCGCGCAGGCACGCCTCGTACGCGCTCTGGTCGCGCAGGAAGCAGGCGTCGGGGACCTGGACGCGCGCGCCGGCGGTGGTCAGGAAGGAGCTGTCGCGGACCCAGGCGTCGTCGGGAACGCCGATGCGCCGGGGGGTGCCCTGGACGGTGATGACCTGTCCCAGGTAGGGGCGGGCCTGCTCCCAGGCCGCGAAGACCGCGCCGCCGACGAGGAGGCTCGCGCCCATGGCGGTGATCGTGCGGCGCAGCAGCAGCCCGAGGGCGATGCCGACGGCGACGAGGAGCAGGGTGCGGGCGATCGGAACCGGGCCGGTGGCGTTGAAGGAGCCCCAGTCGTACCAGACCGCGTGGGTGCCCGCGTGGTCGAGGACCACCTCGCGCCAGCGCCCGGTGGCCCATGCGAGGGGCACGGTCGTGACGAGGGCGAGCAGGACCGGGGGGATCGCCTTGGCGAGGAACCAGCGGGTGCGGGTGGTGCTCTGGGCCAGGACGAGCCGGTGGGTGCCCGACTCCAGCTCGGTCGCGAAGAGCGGCGCGCCGAGGAAGACGCCCGCCAGGACCGGCAGGAAGGACAGCCCGAACGTCAGCCCCCGCAGGGGTACTTGGAACCGATCGGCGAACTCGGTCGGCAGGCGGCAACCTTCGCCGGGCGGGCAGGGCGCGATGTCGCGCCGGTCCAGGAAGGCGAGGGCGGCGTCGGCGGTGTGGACGGCGTACCAGGTCAGACCGGCCGCGAGCAGGAGCGTGAGGGCGATGGTGAGGCGCTGTTGACGCAGTACGAGCCAGAGCAGGCCGCGGACGAGGCGTCGGGGCGGGGTGCCCGGGGCCTGGTGGGTCCCGGCGGGTCGGGGGGTGGCGGTGGTGGCGCTGTTCATGCGGCGGCTCGGAGGGTGTGGGGGCGGGCGTCGGCGGCGAGGTGGGGCTCGGCCGGGTCTCCGCGCAGGTAGGCGAGGAGGAGTTGGTCGAGGGCGGGGGCGGGGGCTGCCGCGGTGGCGGCGGTGCGCAGGGCGATGCCGTCGTCGCCCGTCAGGTGGTGGGCGGCGAGGAGTTCGTCCACGGCCCCGGCGAGTCGGACGGTGCCGGCCGCGATGACGACGGTGTGGTCGCACAGAGCGGCGAGTTCGGTGATCGTGTGGGAGGAGAGGATCACGGTGGTGCCGTGGGCCGCGGCCTCGGCCCGCAGCAGGGCGCTCACCTCGTGCCGGACCAGCGGGTCCAGGTCCGCCATCGGCTCGTCCAGCATCAACAGGCCCGGCTGCTTGGCGAAGGCCACCGCGAGGGCGACGCGGGTGCGTTGGCCGCCGGAGAGGGAGGAGATCTTGGCCCGCAGCGGGATGTCGCCCTCGCCGACGATGCGTTCGGCGGTCTCCTGCCGCCAGGTGGGGTTCAGTTCCCGGCCCGTGCGCAACGTCTCGGCGACGGTGAACCCCCGGTACAGGGGCTTGTCCTGGCTGAGCAGGGCGGTCGTGGCCCGGGCGGCCGGCGACCCGGCGTCGCGGCCGAAGACGCGTACCTCGCCCGCCGTCGGCGGGAGCAACCCGCCCGCCAGGGACAGGAACGTGGACTTGCCGGCGCCGTTCGGGCCGACGAGTGCGCAGATCCGGCCCGCGGGGACGCGGACCGTGCACTCCCGCAGCGCCCAGGCCCGCCGGTAGCGGCGTCCCAGGGCGACGGCCTCCAAGGCGGCGGGCTCGGAGGTGGACCGGGCGGCGGGGGAATCCGACACCGGGTCGGGCGGCGGGGGCCAGGGCTGTGACATCTCGGTCTCCTTCGTTCGGCGAGGCGTGGGCGGCGACCGAGGAGACCGGATGGTGGGCCCACTGCGCGGCCTCGGCCACCGACCGGCGGATCGTAGGCAGCGTCACCTGAAGAAAGGCCAAAGACGGCGTGCGGGGGGGGCGGCTCGGCGGGTCAGATGTCGAGGAAGCGGACGTCCTTGGCGTTGCGCTGGATGAAGGAGCGTCGGGCTTCGACGTCCTCGCCCATGAGCACCGAGAACAGCTCGTCGGCGAGGGCCGCGTCGTCCAGCGTGACCTGGCCGAGGACGCGGTGGTCCACGTCCATCGTGGTGACGCGCAGCTCCTCGGCGTTCATCTCGCCCAGGCCCTTGAAGCGCTGGATGGTGTCGTCGCGCAGGCGCTTTCCGGAGCCGGTGCCGCGGCGGACGAGGGCGTCGCGCTCGCGGTCCGAGTAGGCGTACTCGAAGTCGTCGCGGCCCCACTTGATCTTGTACAGCGGGGGGCGGGAGAGGTAGACGTGTCCGGCCTCGACCAGCGGCCGCATGAAGCGGAAGAGGAAGGTCAGCAGCAGGGTGTTGATGTGCTGGCCGTCGACGTCGGCGTCCGCCATCAAGATGATCTTGTGATAGCGGAGCTTCTCGATGTCGAAGTCCTCGTGCACACCGGTACCGAAGGCACTGATCAGCGCCTGGACCTCGGTGTTCTGCAGGATCTTGTCGATCCGCGCCTTCTCGACGTTCAGGATCTTGCCGCGGATCGGCAGGATCGCCTGGTACATCGGATTGCGGCCCGACTTCGCGCTGCCACCGGCCGAGTCGCCCTCGACGATGAAGATCTCGCACTTCGCCGGGTCGTTGGACTGGCAGTCCGACAGCTTGCCCGGCAGCGACGCCGACTCCAACAGGCCCTTGCGGCGGGTCAGGTCACGGGCCTTGCGGGCCGCGACGCGCGCCGTGGCGGCCTGGATCGCCTTGCGGATGATGTCCGCGGCCTCGTTCGGGTTCCGGTCGAACCAGTCGTTCAGGTGCTCGTGGACGACCTTCTGCACGAAGGTCTTCGCCTCCGTGTTGCCCAGCTTCGTCTTCGTCTGACCCTCGAACTGCGGCTCGCCCAGCTTCACCGAGATGATCGCCGTCAGACCCTCGCGGATGTCCTCGCCCGCCAGGTTGTCGTCCTTCTCCCGCAGGAACTTCTTCTCGCGCGCGTAGCGGTTGACGACCGTGGTCAGAGCGGTCCGGAAGCCCTCCTCGTGCGTACCGCCCTCGTGCGTGTGGATCGCGTTCGCGTACGAGTACGCGCTCTCGCTGTACTGGCCGCTCCACTGCATCGCGATCTCCACCGACAGCAGCCGCCCGGGCTCGCGCGCCGCCACCTCGATCACGCTCGGGTGCACCGGCTCGCCCTTGCGGGCGCCCAGGTGCCGGACGAAGTCCGCGATGCCGCCCTCGTAGCGGTAGGACACCTGCCTCGGTGCCCCCTCGGCGTCGACCGCGTCCGCAGGTGCGGCGCTCCGCTCGTCCGTGAGGGTCAGGGTCAGGCCCTTGTTGAGGAAGGCCATCTCCTGCAAGCGGCGCGAGAGCGTCTCGAAGGAGTACTCCGTCGTCTCGAAGACGGCGCCGTCGGCCCAGAAGGTGATCGTGGTGCCGGTCCGGTCCGTCTCCTCGTGCCGGGCGATCGGCCCGGTCGGCTCTCCGTGCGCGAAGGACTGGGTCCAACGGAACCCGTCCGCGCGGACCTCGGCCGTCAGGCGGGCCGACAGGGCGTTGACCACGGACAGGCCCACCCCGTGCAGGCCGCCGGAGACGGCGTAGCCGCCGCCGCCGAACTTGCCGCCCGCGTGCAGGACCGTCAGCACCACCTCCAACGCCGGCCGGCCCGTGCCGGGGTGCAGTCCGACCGGGATGCCGCGGCCGTTGTCGACGACCCGCACTCCCCCGTCGGCCAGGAGCACCACGTCGATCCGATCGGCGACGCCGGCCAACGCCTCGTCCACGGAGTTGTCCACGATCTCCTGAACCATGTGGTGCAGGCCCCGCGGCCCCGTCGAGCCGATGTACATGCCGGGGCGCTTGCGCACCGCGTCCAGGCCGTCGAGGACCTGGATCGCCTGCGCGTCGTAGGTGGGGGTGGTGGGGGCCGGAACGACGGTCTCGGTCAAGGCGGTGCTCGCTTTCGGACACGACGAACTCCGCTGCCGCGCACGCGCTCGGCAGCGAAGGGGGACGGTGGCTGGTGGACCGCTCCGGGGCATGGCGAAGCACGCTCCGGGCCGGTGGAGTCCGATCGCGTACCGCGCGACCGGACTGTTCCACTGTACCGTCCGCGCACGTCGGCGATAGGGCGAGAAGGCCCCCAGATGCTCGCCTGAGGCGATTTCAGGGGTAGAGGCTCATCCCCCTACGCAAATTTCACCGGAGAGCCCCAGGGGGGCCTTCTCTGGCCTCCTGGGGCTCTTTGGCGAAAGGGATCAAGGCGCGGATTCTTCGTCACGCTCCGTCGCGCCGCGGTGGCCCGCGCTGCGGTGGCCGGGTGGGGGCGGAGGGCCGGGGAACGAAGAAAGGTCCCGTTCCCTTCTTTCAAGAAGGGAACGGGACCTCGTCGAGCGCTGGGCAGGCCTTGCACCTGCATCCCCCCACAGGAAGTGGGGTGCCTTTCCTTGGACCACCAACGCCGGGCCGATCGCCGGTGAGGGCGACGAGCTCAAGATCAATCATACGGTACGGATCTTGTGGTCCGCGCCGCCCGTACGGGGTGCCGGCGGAGGGCGTCGACGGGGGGCGTCGGGGCCCGGCCGACCTGGGTGAATCCTCATCTATGCTTCAAGGCGGCCGCGAGGCGGTGGCCCTCCGGTGGACCACTTCGGGGCCCGACCGGACGCGGGCGCACGGCGCTGATCACGACGGCTGATCACGAAGATCACGGGGGATCGGGCGGCGACCGTCGGCACGCGTCCCCGTGGGCCCGGGCAACCCGCCAGCCCGCCCACCGCGAGCAACACCCCCCAGGGAGAAGTGAGGTATGGCAGTGATCTGCGTCGGAGGCATGATCGGGATCGGCAAGACGAGCGTGGCCGAGCTCCTCGCCAAGGAGCTCGGCAGCGAGGTCTTCTACGAGAGCGTGGACGACAACCCGATCCTCCCGCTCTTCTACACGGCGAGCCCCGAGGAGATCCAGGCCAAGCGCTACCCCTTCCTGCTCCAGCTCTACTTCTTGCAGACGCGCTTCGCCGCGATCAAGGAGGCGTACAAGCAGGGCGACAACGTCCTCGACCGCTCGATCTACGAGGACTGGTACTTCGCCAAGGTCAACCACGACCTCGGCCGGATCAGCTCGCTCGAAATGCGCGTGTACGAGGGCCTGCTCCACGAGATGATGCGCGAGATCGACGGCCTGCCCTACCGCAAGGCGCCCGACCTCATGGTCTACCTGAAGGCGGACTTCGAGACGGTGCTGCACCGGATCGGGCTGCGGGGGCGCGACTTCGAGCAGGACGAGGGCCTCGTCGCCTACTACCGGACCCTGTGGTCCGGCTACGACGCGTGGGTGCACGAGCACTACTCGGCCAGTGACGTCCTCGTGGTCGACATGAACCACACCGACGTGGTGAACGACGCCGCGGACGCGGCCCGCGTGGTGCAGGAGGTCAAGGACGCCCTCGTGGCGGCGCGGCTGCGCGCCTGAGGTCCTCCCCCGCCGGTGAGCGCCACGGCGTCACCGGTCGGCGTCGGGGTGGGCGATGTCGAAGAGGATCATGGCCAGCTCGTGCGTCACCTGTTCGACGGCCACGACCTGCGCGCGGACCGGTGCGGGCAGGTGCGCCCGCTCCCACCGGGCCACCGGCTGGTCCTGCGGGCGGGTCGCCCACAGCCTTTCGAGGTCGTCGGCCGTCCCCACGAGCGAGTGCACGGCGTCGTGCGCGACGGCGCCGACCGCTTCGGCCAGCGGGTCCTCGGCCGGGCCCGCCGGGCCGAACCGGGCGAAGGCGGGCAGGTCGGTGAGGGTGACCACCGTCGCGTGGACGTGGGGCATCCGCAGCACGCGCTGTACCCAGGCCGGGCCCGCGCTCCCGTCGGGCAGGGCCGGGTAGTCGGGGGGCGCGACCAGCGTGCGGTGCAGGATCAGCGCGTACGCACGGTGCTCGGGGGTCGGGGTCCACAGGCCGGCGCGCAGGGCCGCGTCGAGCCGCTCGATCCGGGCGCGGGCCCCGGCCACGTCGCCCGCCCACTGCGGCGCCAGGTCCGCGACCCCCGCCGCGCGCACCGCGCGGGCCCGGTCACCGAGGAACAGGGGGAAGGGTTCGGGGCGGTCCCGGGTCCGCTCGTCCTGCCGCGCGTGCTCGTCGTGCGGGGCCTGTTCGCCCTGCTCGTCCTGCTGGGCGTGCTCCTCGGCCAGGTGCGCCGTGACGTGGGCGCCGAGGACCTCGCGGGCCAGGCGCCCGCGCTCGCCGCCGCCGACGAGCGCGCGCCAGCCGGCCTCGGTGCGCCCGCGCGGCTCACCGGTCTCCAGCGGCCCCTGGTACAGGCTCCCGGTGCGCGGGCCGTCGACCCAGCCGAAGAGGGCGAGCAGCTCGACGTCGTCGACCAGGACGTCCGCCTCACGGGCGGCGCGGCACGCCGCGAGCGCGAGCAGCGCGACGACGGGCATCCACCGCGAGGTGAACTCGGCGGCGCCCGGCGCGTCCGGGCGGCCCGGCCGCGGGCCCCTCGGGCCGGGCGGGGTCCGGTTGTCGAAGCCGGTGTGCCACACCACGAGCGCGCCGCAGTTCAGCACGGCCCTGCGCCACGCCACCGTCCCGTACGCCGCCTCGTTGCGCCGTTCCCAGTCCTGTCCGTCGGCCACGTCGCCCGCCCTTCCGTCGTCCCGAGCCACCGGCCGCCGCCGGACCGTGAGGCCTTCATCCTGCCCACGGCCGGCCCGCGGGAACGGCTTCGACCTGCCGGATCCCGCTACCCGCCGATGAGGCGGTCGCCCAGTGGGCTCCGGCGGTAGAGGACCCGGCGTCCGTCGCGGGCCCGGCCGAGGAGGCCCGTGGCGTGCAGCACCCGCAGGTGCTGGGACACGGCGCTCGGGGTGACGCGCAGGCGACGCGCGATCTCGACCGTCGCCAGTGGCTCGTCCAGGAGCGCGAGCAGCCGCGCCTTGGGGGCGCCGAGCAGCTCGGCCAGGGCGGCGGGGGCCGGGGCGGGCGCCGCGGTCCACAAGGTGGCCAGTCCTCGGCTCGGGTAGGACAGTACGGGCGGTTCGTCCGGGCTGACCGGGGGTGCCGGTTTGTGGGCGAAGACGGACGGCAGGAGCATCAGGCCCTGGCCGGACGCCGTGACGCGGTGCGCGCCGATCATCTGGTCGATGTGCAGGGCGCCGCCGTGCCACCGCAGGTTCGGGTGCATGTCCGCGAACAGCGCGCGGGCTCCCCCGACGGCCAGTTGCCGGGCGCGGTAGGTCATGTCGGCTTCCAGGAGCAGCCGCAGCTGCGGCCAGATCGGCTCGAGGGCGACCTCCCAGTACTGCCGCAACAGCGCGCAGAGGTCGTCGCGCAGCGCGGTGACGGACGCGTCGTCGGGGGCGGCGGCGGCGCGCAGGGGCGCGGGGAGGGGGTCCGGCGCGTGCGCGGCGAGCAGATCGCGGCGCACCGTCTCGGGGGAGGTCCGGGCGACGACGGCCAGCTCCTGCGCGAAGGTCGGGGCGAAGGAGGTGGGCCGCGGGGTCAGGAAGTCGGGGAGGGTGCGCCGGGGCGAGACCAGGGACATCAACAGGTCGGTGTCCAGGGCGCCCAGTCGGCCGAGGACCGATCGGCGCCACGGCAGGTGCAGTGCGGACAGCCCCGGGTCCTGGAGCACCCGCAGGCTGACCACGCTCTCGTGCAGGGGCGACAGGGCGAAACGGGTGTCCGCGAGGTCCTCGACGCCGAGCACGAAGCTGATCATTAAGCCCCACGCTACATCGATTGGCAACGGGCCGTCGCTGCCGTGGACTTCGGCGCATGACGCACCTGACGGCGCGGCGGGACAGCGCCCTTCGCCCCCGCACCACGCTGGTCCTGGCCCTGACCTGTGCGGTGGCCGTGGGCAACGTGTACTTCCCGCAGGCGATCGTGCCGTTGATCGCCGCGGGGCTGCACGTCGCGCCCGGGGCGGCCGCCCTGACGGTGACCGCCACCCAGGTCGGCTACACGGCCGGCATGTTCCTGCTGGTGCCACTCGGCGACCGGCTGCGCCACCGCAGCCTGTTGGTCGCGCTGCTCGCGCTGACGGGCCTGGGTCTGCTCCTCGCCGGCTGCGCACCGAACCTGCCGGTGCTGGTCGTCGCGAGCGGGCTGGTCGGTCTCACCACCGTGGCCGCGCAGGTCGTCGGCCCCTTGGCGGTCGCGCTGGTGGGCGCGGAGCGCCGCGGAGCGGTGATCGGCACCCTGCTGAGCGGGTCGATCGGCGGCATGCTGCTGGCGCGGGCCTTCGCCGGAGCGCTGGGCGAGTGGCTGGGGTGGCGCGTCCCCTACGGGGCGGCCGCGGCACTGACCCTGCTGCTCGCGGCGGTCGCGGCCCGCGCCGTGCCCGTCGTCGCCCCGCCCCCGCGCCGGTCGTACCCGACGCTGCTGGCCGGGGCCCTGCGCCTGCTGCGCACCGAGCCGGAGCTGCGCCGCTCCTGCTTCTACCAGGCGATGGTCTTCGCCGGCTTCTCGGCGGTGTGGACGTGCCTGGCGCTGCTGCTGAGCGGTCCGCGCTACGGGGCGGGCGCCCAGGTGGTGGGGCTGCTCGCGCTGGTCGGGGGCGCGACCATGTGCGCCACCCCGCTGGCCGGGCGGCTGGTGGACCGCCGCGGTCCGGACCCGGTGAACCTCGGCTGCCTGCTGGCGGTCCTCGCCTCGGCCGCGGTGCTGGCCGCCGGCGCGCTGGGCGGCGTACCGGGGCTGGGCGCGCTGGTGCTGGGCACGTTGCTGCTGGATGTGGCGATGCAGTGCGGTGCGGTGGCGAACCAGGCGCGGGTCTACGCCCTGCGCCCCGATGCCCGGAGCCGGTTGGGCACCGCCTACATGACCTGTGCCTATCTGGGCGGCAGCGCCGGTTCCTGGTTCGGCGTGCGCCTCTACGGGCGGGCCGGGTGGCCCGGCGTGTGCGGGCTCGTCGCGGTGCTGGCCGCGCTGGCCCTGGCCCGTCACCTGGCGGGTGCGAAGCCGAGGTCGCTCGCGCGGCGGCGCGGGAGGGGAGCGGGGATACGGGGTGCGGATGGGTAGGACCCCCCGGGGCTCGGCGTGCTCGGCGCGGCGCCCGCCCCGCCGTCGCCCCGTGCTGGGAGCGGTCGGCGGACGGGCGCCGGGCCGGGGTGTGGCCGGCGTCGAGTCGGTCAGCCCGTGGTGGCCAGTTGGCGGGCGATGGCGGCGGTGAGGGTCGCGTGTTGCTGGGTCAGGTAGAAGTGGGCGCCGGGCAGGACCTGGAGGTCGAAGCCGGCGGGGGCCACGTCGGCCCAGGCGCTCATGTCGGCCACGGTGGTGGAGGGGTCCTCCTCGCCGATGTGGGCGTGGACGGGGCAGCCCACCGGGGTCGCGGGGCGGGGGCCGTAGGTGCCGACGATCGTGAAGTCGCCCCGGATGGCCGGCAGTACGATCTCCCGCAGGTCCGGGTCGTCCAACAGGGCGTCCTCGGTGCCGCCGAGCCGGCGGACCTCGGCGATCAGCGCGTCGTCGTCCTCGGTGTGCAGGGTGCGCGGGACCAGCCGGTGCGGGGGCTTGCGGCTGGAGACGTGGAGGGCCGCGGGACGCACGCCGTGGGCGCGCTCCAGGCGCAGGGCGACCTCGTGGGCCAGGGAGGCGCCCATGCTGTGCCCGAAGAGGGTCAAGGGGACGTCCAGGTGGGGCAGCAGGGCGGCGGTGACCTGGTCGGCCAGCTCGTCCATGGTCTCGACGCACGGCTCCATGAGCCGGTCGTGGCGGCCCGGGTAGCGGGCGACCATGACCTCCGTGGCGTCGTCGAAGGAGGTGCCCCAGGCGTGGTAGAAGCTCGCGGAGCCGCCCGCGTGCGGCAGGACCAGGAGCCGGCGGCGCGGGGCGGTGCGGACGGCGTACCGCCGGAACCACCGGTCGCCGTCCACCGGGGTGGGGGTTGCGGTGGGGTGGGTACGGAGGGTCATCCCGTCGTCCTCTGTGCTAAGGGGTGTCGCGCGATCGTCTCCACCCGGGGTCGGGCCAGTACCGGGTCATCGGCCCTGGCCAGGGCGACCGACCGGTCGAGCCGGGCCGCGTTGAAGATTATCTTCTCGCCGTCCGGGTTCATGGCGTGTGCTCCGTCGACCAGGTGCGGGTGGCGTCGATCCGGGCGGCGGCGTCCGCCAGGACGTGCTGGGCGGCCGGGCCGCCCAGGCGGTGGGCGGGCGCGGTGGGGGCGCCCTGGCCGACCGCGACCAGCACCTCGCCGGAACCGGCCGGGTCCCGGGCGAGTTGGAGGGTCTCGACGGGGATCCCCGCACGGCCGAGGACCTCGGCGACGCCGGCGATGGCGCCGGGCCGGTCGGGCGCGCGGAAGAAGGCGAGGTCCCCGGTCAGCGCGAGGTCGACGGCGAAGCCGTTGACCTCGACGAGGCGTTCGCCGGAGCGCGGGCCGCTGAGGGTGCCGCGCACGGACACCCGCTCCCCGGAGGGCAGGGTCCCGCCGATGGTGACGAGGCCGCGGTGGCGCGGGGCGTCGGGGTCCGTGCTCAACTCGACGTCCAGGCCCCGCTCCCGTGCGATCAGCGGGGCGTTGACGTAGGAGACTCCCCCCTCGACCACGGCGCCGAGCGCGCCCTTGAGCGCGGCCAGCGACAGCGCGGTGGTGTCGTGGCGGCAGATCTCCCCGCTCGCCCGGACCTGGAGCCGGCCGGGCAGCGAGCCGGCGGTGGCGGTGAAGAGCCGGCTGAGGCGTTCGGTGAGGGTGAGCCAGGGGTCGAGGTCGTCGTCGACCACGCCGAGCGGGACGTTGACGGCCTCCGGGACGAAGCGCCCCGAGAGGGCTTGGCGCACGGATCCGGCGACGCCGACCCCGGCGCGTTCCTGGGCCTCGGCGGTGCCGGCGCCCAGGTGCGGGGTGACGACCACGGTGTCGAGTTCGAACAGCGGGGAGTCGGTGCAGGGTTCGGCCGAGAAGACGTCGACGGCGGCGCCGGCGACCCGGCCCTCCTTGAGCGCGGCGTACAGCTCGGCCTCGTCGACGATCCCGCCGCGGGCCGCGTTGACGATCCGGACCCCCGGCTTGACCCGGTGCAGCGCCTCGAAGCCGATGAGGCCGGTGGTCTCGGGCGTCTTGGGCAGGTGGACCGTGAGGAAGTCGGATTCGGCGAGGAGTTCGTCAAGTTCGACGACGCGCACCCCGGCCGCTTCGGCGTATCCCGGCTGGACGTAGGGGTCGTGGGCGAGCAGCCGCATCCCGAAGGCCGCCATCCTGCGGGCCACCAGGGTGCCGATCCGGCCGAGGCCGACGATGCCGAGGGTCTTGCCCGAGAGCTCGACGCCGGTGAACCGGCTGCGCTGCCAGTGGCCGTCCTTGAGGGCCGCGTCGGCCTGCGGGATGTTCCTGGCCACGGCGAGCAGCAGGCCCACGGTCAGCTCGGCGGCGCTGACGATGTTGGAGGTGGGCGCGTTGACGACCATGACGCCCGCGCGGGAGGCGGCGGCGACGTCCACGTTGTCCAGGCCGACGCCGGCCCGGCCGATCACCTTGAGCCGGGTGCCCGCCGCGATGGCCTGCGCGTCCATGCGGGTGGCACTGCGCACGAGCACCGCGTCGGCCGCGGGCAGTGCGGCCAGCAGCTCCGCCCGGTCGGCGCCCGCGCAGTGCCGGATCTCGAAGTCCGGGCCGAGGGCCTCGACGGTGGCGGGAGAGAGTTCCTCGGCTATCAGTACGACTGGCTTGTGCATGGCTGCATGGCTCGCTTCCTGTTCTCGCGGGATGGGCGGCGGCGGATGCCGGGTTCAGCCGGCGCTGGTGACCAGCTGCGGCGGCTCGGCGGCCGGGGCGGCCGGGGCCACCGCGTCCCACGTCCGGGGGTCTCCGAAGTGCTGCTCCACCCAGGCGGGGTCGTAGAGCGTGTCCAGGTAGCGGTCCCCCTGGTCGGGGGAGAGCGCGACCGCGGTGAGCCGTTCGCCGCGCGGCCGGCCGGCGAGCCAGCGCAGGGCGCCGCTGACGACGGTCCCGGTGGAGCCGCCGAAGAGGAAGCCCTGCCGGGCCATGGCGTGGCAGCTCTCCAGGGTGTCCCGTTCGGGCACCATCACGACCTCGTCGACGAGGTCTTCGTTCAGCAGCATCGGTCGTACGCCGGCCCCCAGTCCCGGGATGTGCCGCGGGAGCGCGGGGCCGCCGAAGGTCACCGAGCCGATGCTGTCGACGGCCACGATCCGTACGCGGCGCCGCTGTTCGCGGAACCAGCGGGCGCAGCCCATCAGGGTGCCGGTGGTGCCGGCTCCGACGAAGAGCACGTCCAGCTCGGGGAACTGGGCGGCGACGGTGGGGGCGGTGGTGCGGTAGTGGGCGAGCCAGTTGTTCGGGTTCACGTACTGGTTGAGCCAGACGTAGTTGGGGTCGAAGTCGACCAGCCGCTGCACGTAGTCGATCCGGGCGCCCAGCAGGCCGCGTTCCTTGTCGGGGCGCGAGATGACCAGGACGCGGGCGCCGAAGGACTCCATCAGGCGGCGGCTCGCCGGGTTGCATCGGGAGTCGGTGACGCACACGAAGCCGTAGCCGCGATGGGCGGCGATCATGCTCAGGGCGATGCCGAGGTTGCCCGACGAGGATTCGACGAGCACGTCCCCGGGGGTCAGGGTCCCGTCGCGTTCGGCGGCGAGGACCATCTCCAGGGCGGCCTTCAGCTTGACCGAGCCGGCGAGGTTGAGTCCCTCGTACTTGAGGAAGAGGGGTACGTCGAAGACGGACTGCAGATCCACGAAGACGTCGTCGACGTTGATCTCGTACGGGGCTGATATGACCGTCACTTCATCACCGGGTTCCTTTGGACAGGCCCTAGTTGCGGCCGTAGCGGTCGAGCTCGTGGAAGAAGCCGTCGACGACGCCGAGCCGGCCCGCGTCCCGCAGCTGGTCGTGCACGTAGCGGCCGAGGGCGATGTCGAGCACGCCGAGGCCGAAGGGGGAGAAGATCACCGGGCGGTCGGCGGGCAGTTCGACGCGGCCTTCCAGGACGTCGAAGAGGGTGCCGTCGAGGAAGTCGCGGCTGTTGGTCAGCTGCTCGGCCAGGTGGGGCGAGGTGTCCGCCTTGAGGCAGTGCTCGACGTCGTCGACGATGTTCGTGGCGCAGAGCAGGATCTCCGGGGCCAGGTCGCGCAGGGAGACGTTGAGGACGAGCGGGTTGTGCGCGAACCAGGACGGGTCGTGGACGTGCGGGCTGGCGGCGACGGTGGCGAAGACCACCAGGTCGCTCTCCTCGATCAGCTCCTGCGCGGTGGGGTGCACGACGACGGGCGCGGTGCCGGGGCGGCGGCCGAGGTAGTCGGCGAAGGCCTCGGCGTGCTGGTCCGACAGGTCGTGGACGCCGAGTTCGTCGAAGGTCCAGCCGGTCGCCTCCAGGAAGTGGTGGATGTAGCGGGCGATCAGACCGGTCCCGACGAAGCCGATGCGCCGGGGGCGCTGCCCGCCCCGGCTGAGCCGGTCGGCGGCGAGGGCCGCCGAGGCCGCGGTCCTGGACGCGCTGATGATCGAGCTCTCCAGGCAGGCGAACGGGTAGCCGGTGGCGTGGTCGTTGAGGATCAGCACGGCGGAGGCGCGCGGAATGCCGGCGGCGACGTTCTCCGGGAAGCTGGAGATCCACTTCAGGCCGTCGGTCGGCCGGTCGCCCCCGACGGACGCGGGCAGCGCGATGATGCGGGAGCTGGGCCGGTCGGGGAACCGCAGGAAGTACGAGGGCGGGTTGACCGACTCGCCCTTGCCGTGGAGCCGGTAGACCTCTTCGGTCAGCTCCACGACCTGCTTCTCGCTGCCGGTGAGCACCTCGGCCACCTGCGTGCCGGTGATGACGGCGAAGGGCGGCACGAGCGACTGACGGGACATGGCTTCCATCCAGGTGGTTGGGGGCAGGGCGTGTCTGGGGAGGGGGCTACGGGTGGTGCGGGAGGGTGACCGGGTCGCCGAGGACGACCGCGATCTCCCGGGCGCCCTCGTAGGGCTCGCGGCTGTGCGCCATGCGGAGGTTGTCCACGATCAGCAGGTCGCCGGCGCGCCACGGCTCGCGCAGGGTGTGCTTCTCGTAGACGGCGTTGATCGCGAGCACCGTGTCCTCGTCGAGGCGGGCTCCCGAGCCGTAGGTGCTGTTGAAGGGCAGTCCGTCGTCGCCGAACTCGAAGAGGAGGTACTCCCGGATCAGCGGGTCCAGGGTCCACTCGTTGAGGAAGGCGATCTGGTTGAACCAGCCGCGGCGCCCGGTGAGCGGGTGGGTCAGCACGGCCGCGGCCCGCTGGCTGGTGCGCAGGTCGCCGCCCGGCCGCCAGGTGGGCGTGATGCCGCGCTGGGCGCAGTACGCCGTCACGGCGGCGCGGTCGGCGGTGCCGAAGGCGTCCGCGAGGCCGACGCCGACGGTCTCGGTGTAGTTGCGCTCCAGCCGCCACCCCTCCGCCTCGAAGCGGGCGACCAGGTCGGCGGGGAGGGCCGCCAGGACGTCGGCGGAGTCGGCGACGCCGGTGACGCCGCCGGAGTCGGGCGCGGTGAGGCAGGCGAAGAGCAGCGTGCCGGGGACCTCCCGCGCGTAACTCAGCTCGTGGTGCATGCACATGGGCTGGTCGGCGGGCCACTCCGAGGAGGACAGGACGCCGTCGGCGAGCCGGCGGCGGGCGGCGAAGCCCTCGCGCTCGGTCATGACCTCGTGCAGGACCTCGCGGCCCACCGCGCCCACGGTGTCGGCGTCGGCCAGGCCGAGGCCGCGCACCAGCAGTGCCCCGTGTTCGGCGACGGTGGCCCGCAGCCGGGCGCGGTGCGCGGCGGCCCAGGCGACCGGGTCGGCGGGGGCCGGGCCGTCGAGGGTGAGCACGGCGGGCCGGCCGTCGGTGCGGGTCACCTCGAAGGGGCGCGCCGGCGCGTCGGCGGCCGCGGTGGGCGCCGTACGCGTGGGGGCGGCATCGTGGCCGGGGGCCTCGGCGGTCCGGGCCTCGGCGGTCCGGGCCTCGGCGGGGGGAGCGTCGGCTGCGGCGGCGCCGGAGTCGATCAGTGCGGCGAGCGCGCCGAGGGTCGGGTGCAGCATCAGGTCCTTGAGCGTGAAGGCGCGCTCCATGCGGACGACGAGGCGCACGCCCGAGAGCGAGGTGCCGCCCCGCTCGAAGAAGGCGTCGCCGCGCCCGATCGTCTCGACGGGCACCCGCAGCACCTGGGACCAGGCCAGGGCGAGCGCGCGCTCGGTGTCGGTGACGGGCTCCTCGTGGACCCGCTCGGCCTCCTCGACGGCCCCCAGCTCGGCGGCCAGGACGCCCAGGGCGCGCTTGTCGGTCTTGCCGTTGGGGGTGAGCGGCAGGGCCTCCAGGCGCTCCAGCCGGCCGGGCACCATGTAGCCGGGCAGGGTCTCTCCCAGGCGCCGGCGCAGGGTGTCCGCGTCCTCGTCCGAGCCGGTCTGGAAGCCGACGAGGTGGCGGCTGCCGTCGGGGGCGTCGACGACCACGACCGCGCCGTCGCGGACCCCCGGCAGCTTCAGCAGCTGGTTCTCGATCTCGCCGATCTCGATCCGGAAGCCCCGGATCTTGACCTGGGCGTCGCGGCGGCCGAGGAACTCCAGGGTGCCGCCGGGCAGCCAGCGGCCGAAGTCGCCGGAGCGGTAGAGGCGTTGCCCCGGCCGGTGCGGGTCCTCGCCGAAGACCCGCGCGGTCCGCTCGGGGTCGTTGACGTAACCGCGGCCCACGCAGACGCCGGAGAAGACGATCTCGCCGGGTGCGCCGAGGGGGACGGGCCGCAGGTGCTCGTCGACGACGTAGGCGGTGACGTTGCCCACGGCCCGCCCCAGCGGTACGGAGTCCCAGGCCGGGGGCTCGGTCATGACCTCGTGGTTGGTGTCGTCCGAGGTCTCGGTGAGCCCGTAGGCGTTCATCAGGGCGACGTGCGGGAAGCGGTCGAACCAGCGGACGGTGAGTTCCCTCTTCAGCGCCTCGCCGGTGACCGACACGCAGCGCAGGGCGGGCAGGGCGCGGGGGGCCTCGTCCAGGCGGGTGAGCACCACCTCCAGGTAGGAGGGGACGGCCTGCAGGACGGCGACCTCGCCCTGCTCGACGGTGTCGAGGTAGCGGTCGACGTCGAGGATCGCGTCCTGTCCGACGATCAGCGTCCGGCCGCCGACGACGAGCGCCGCGACCAGCTGCCACAGGGAGATGTCGAAGGACTGCGGGGCGGTCTGCGCCACCACCGTGTCCTCGTCGATGCCCTGGTCGTCGATCTTGGCGTAGAGGTGGTTGACGAATCCGGCGTGCTCGCACATCGCGCCCTTGGGCTCGCCGGTGGAGCCCGAGGTGAAGTACAGGTAGGCGAGCTGGTCCGGCGCCACGGGGACGCGCGGGTCGTGCTCGGCGCGGGCCTGGGCGTACGCGGCGGCGACGTCGAGCACTTCGAGCCCGGCGGGGGCGGCCTGCTCCAGGTGCCCGGGGCCGCCCGCCTCGGTCAGGGCGAGGCGGCAGCCGCTGCGGGCCAGGGTCCGGGCCATCCGGTCGGCCGGGGCGTGCGGCTCGACGGGCAGGTAGGCGGCGCCGGCCTTGAAGACGCCGATGACGCAGGCGAGCCAGTCCAGGGTGCGTTCGGTGACCACGGCGACGACCGCTTCCGCGCCCAGGTCCCGGGCGAGGATGGCGTGGGCGATCCGGTTGGCGCGGGTGTTGAGCTCCGCGTACGTCCAGCTCCGGCCGTCGTGGACGGCGGCGGTCCGCTCGGGTCGGGCGGCGGCCCGCTCCTCGAACAGCTCGTGGAAGCGCCGGTCGGGCAGCTCCCGCGCCGGGCCGGAGAGTCCGTGGATCTGGAGGTGGTACTCGGCCTCGCCGAGCAGTCCCCGGTCGCTGCCGAGGGCGTCGGGCGCGGCCACCAGCTGTTCCAGCGCGGTGAGGTAGTACCCGGCGATCCGGTCCGCGGCGGCGGCGTCCAGGACGTCGGTGCGGTGGCGCAGCAGCAGGGCGGGGCCGCCGCGGCCGAGGCGCGCGGCGACGACCAGGACGGTGTGCCCGTGCGTGTGCCCGGCCGGGTGCCCGGTGGGGTCCCCGTCCGTGTCACCGGCCGTGTGTCCGAGGTCCAGTACGGTCTCGAAGGCGTCCCCGGCGGGTGCCGCGGCCGCCCGCGCCGCGGCGGTCAGCAGCTCGTGGCGGGTCCCGTGGCCCGGCGTCAGGGTCAGGGCGTGCGGGGCGGCCGGGGCGCGGCCCGCGTCGGGCGGGGGGACGTAGCCGCTGACGACGGTCCGCTCACCGCTCAGGGCGGCCAGCACGACGGTGTGCGCGGCGAGGAGCGCGGCGGCCCAGTCGGTGCCCGCGCGCCGGGCCAGCGACCGCACCCGCGCGGCGAGCCGGACGGGGACCGGCACGGTCAGCTCCGCCCAGGTGGTGGGCGCGGGCGCCCCCTGCGGGGTCCGGGCCGGGGGCACCGAGCGCGGGATCAGCCGTTGGGGGGCTGCGGTGGTCGTCATCGTCTCTCCTGTCAGGCCCGCGGGCCGCTGTCGGGCGCGACGGCGAGGGGGACTTCGGCAAGGGGGAATTCGGCGAACGGCGCGTCGCTGAGGCCGTCCCAGTCGTAGCCGCGTACGGCGGCGACGAAGGCGCCCACGCGCTCGGCGCCCCAGAACGCCTCGCGCCCGTGCATGAAGAACGGCACCCCGAAGGCGTCGTCGTGGTAGGCGGCGACCAGGCACTCGACGCCCTTGATCCGCAGGTCCAGGTTCTCGACGGCGTCGGCGATCGAGGGGTCCAGGCCCAGTTCGGTGGCGATGGAGACGATCGTGTCCCGGTCGGCCAGGTCCCGGCCCTCGTTCCAGCGCGCGCGGTAGGCGAGGTCGACGAACCGCCGTCCCATGCCCTGCTCCTCCGCCGCGAGGTAGGCCAGGTGGGAGACCTCCCAGTGCGGGGCCCGGTCGACGGGCCAGGTCACGCTCCAGCCGCGGGCGTGCGCCCAGCGGCGGGCGTCGCGCAGGATGTAGAAGTTCTTGGAGCGGTGCATCGGCATCACGGGCAGGGTGACCCCGGCCTGGTCGAGGAGCTGCGTGGACACCTCGTCGGGCTCCCAGTAGGGGATCCACTCGATCTGGTCGAGGACGTCGGGGTACTTCTCGGTGAGGTCGCGGTAGGCGAACCACGAGTACGGGCTGCGCAGCGAGAAGTACCACCTGGGGTTCTTCTTCCGGCGGGTGGTCACAGGGATATCCCCCCGTCGATCTGGAAGACGGATCCGGTGATGTAGCTCGCGCGCTCGCCGGCGAGGAAGGCGACCAGGTCGGCGACCTCGTCGGCCGAACCCATGCGGCCCAGGGCCACGCCCGCGAGGGCTCCTTCGACGGCGCGCTCGGACACGGCGGCGGTCATGTCGGTGTCCACGAAGCCGGGGGCGGCCACATTGACCCGGATGCCGTAGCGGCCGACCTCCTTGGCCAGCGACCGGGAGAAGCCGATGATGCCGGCCTTGGAGGCGGCGTAGTTGGTCTGGCTGGCGTTGCCGTAGATGCCGGCGACGGAGGAGATGTTGACGATGCTGCCCTTGCGGCGCTTCATCATGGGGAAGGCCACCGCGCGGCACACGTGGAAGACCCCGTCGAGGTTGGTGGAGACGACCGACTTCCAGTCGTCGTCGGACATCATCACGAGGCCCTTGTCCCGGGTGATGCCGGCCGAGGTGATCGCGGTCGCGACCGGCCCCAGCTCGTCCTCGGTGGCGTTCACCCAGGCGCGCACCGCGGCCGCGTCGCTGACGTCGACGCGCCGGTACAGGACGCGGGCGCCCAGTTCGTCGGCCTCCTTGGCCAGGGTCTGCGCCGACTCCTCGCGGGAGTGGTAGCAGAAGCTCACGTCGTAGCCGTCGGCGGCGAGCCGCAGCACGGTGGCGCGGCCGATGCCTCGGGAGCCTCCGCTGATCAGCGCCACGGGCCTGTTGTCGGTCATCGGGAGGTGGCCTCTCGGTCGGGTCCGGCGGACGGTTCGGCGGACGGCTCTGGGGACGGCACTGCGATCGGTGCGGCGGACGGCTCCGCGGGGCGCAGTTGGTCGGCGGGGCGGAAGGCCATGACCATGCGGGTCACGGTCATGACGGTGGCGTCGCCGCTGTGGCTGGTCCCCTCGAAGATCACCGAGTCGGTGAGGGACCGGGTGATCCGGACCCGGTGTTCGATCAACTCGCCGGGCCGCACCGGCCGGTGGAACCGCGCGTCGGCGACGGAGCCGAAGAGCATGACCTGGCCGACGGGTGCGTCGGCGATCGCCGAGGCCAGCAGCCCGGCCGCCTGGCCCCAGGACTCGACGAGCAGCGCGGGCGGGTAGTCCAGCGGGGTGCCGGGGGAGATCCCCCGGTACCAGGGCTCGTTGTGGGTGACGGCCTTGACCGCGCGGACGTACTCGCCGGGTACGAGCTCCAGCACCCGGTCGACGAGCAGCATCGGGTAGCGGTGCGGGAGCAGGGCGGTGACCTCGGGCAGGGCGCGCTCGGGTGCGGTGGTCATCGCCCGCCTCCGGTGCTCTCGTAGCGCAGCCGTACGGAGGCCGCCTTGCCGCGCTCCGTCGTGGCGACGGCGTCGCAGCGCAGTCCGGCTTCGGTGCGGCGCCACTTGAGGGTGAGGGAGAGGGTGTCCCCGGGGTAGACGGCTCCGGCGAACCGCGCCGATTCGACGGCGGCGAGTTCGGTGGGGTCCGGAGCGGCGTCCCCGTCGGTGGCGGCGCGCTGCACGCACTCCAGCACGCAGACCCCGGGGAAGATCGGGAAGTCGGGGTAGTGGCCGGCGAAGACCGGCTCGTCCGCGCGGATCTCGACGCGGGCGGTGGCGGCCAGGCCGTCCTCGGTACGGGCCCCCACCCGGACCTCGGCCTTGACCGGGCTGACCGGGGCGGGCGCGGCCGCGCTCACGAGGCACCTCCGAGCCGGAGCACCGCGCAGGCCAGCGAGCCGTCGCGGTCGGCCGAGGTGACGACGGCGATGCGGCCGGCGGCCTCGGGGTCCTCGGCGGCGGTGGCCAGCAGCACGGCGATCTGGAACGAGCCGGAAGCGGCGGAGACGTCGCCGATCCGGCCCACGGCGGGCACCCGGTCCAGGGCGGCGCCGCCGCAGACCTCGGTGAGCACCTCGCGCTCCAGGTGGCCGAGCAGGCCGGGGGCGTCGCCGGCGCCGGCCGCCCACACCTCCCGCGGGTGGACTCCGGCGGCGTCGAGGGCGGACCGTACGCAGGCGTCCAGGGCCGGGCGCACCAGGTTGCCCGTGGCCACGCGGGTGCGCACGGCCAGGACCTCGGCGAGGGCGGGGCGCCGGGGGGCGAGGCGGTCGGCGGGCTCGACGAGGAGCACGGCCGCGCCCTCGCCGAGCGGGACACCGGGGGCTTCGGCGCCCCGGGCGTGGCGCTCCAGCCAGTAGCGGGCGGCGGAGTACTCCTCGGCGGCGGCGCAGAGCACGGTGTCCGCGCGGCCCGAGGAGAGCAGCCGGGTGGCGTAGTTCAGGGAGAGCAGGCTCGCCGCGCGGCCGCCGGCCAGCGTGGTGTTGGGGCCCTTGATGCCGTACCAGATGGCGCACTGGCCGGCGGCGCAGTTCATGACGGCGTTGGGCATCACGGCCGGGTCGACGTCGTAGGGCCGGTCGCCGACCAGGGAGCTGCGGGTGAAGTCCATCATGCTGGCGGCGCTGCCGGTGGTGGTGGCGAGCACCAGGGCGGCGCGCTCGCCGGTCTCCGAGTCCCGGTCGGCGCCGGGGCGTTCCAGCAGCGAGCCGACGGCGGCGACGGCGAGGCCGGTGACCCGGTCCATGGAGCGGGTGCCCTTCTTGCCGAGCACCTCGCGGGTCTCGAAGCCGGGTACCAGGTGGGCCCGGGTGCCGGGCACCTTCCAGCGCGCGGTGTCCACCGGGGCGGCGGTCGAGCGTCCGCTGCGCAGGCCCTCGGCGAAGGCGTCGGCGCCGATGCCGTACGGGGAGACCGCCGACCAGCCGGTGATGACCGCCCGGGGCGCCACGGCGGTGCTCATGACGTCACCCGGCGGGGGGTGGAGAGGGCGGCCACGGTGGACGCGTCGAACTCGGCCATCTCCCACTGGTTGGGCGCCGATTCGTGGAGGTAGCCGTGGGTGATGGTGCCGGTCGCGGTCTTGACGAGCGCGCCGTCGCGCAGGACGTAGCAGTCCATGCGGGTGGAGTAGAGGAGCGTCTTGAAGATGCTCTCGACCGTGTAGATGGTGTAGAGCTCCTCCTCCATCACGGTCTCGTCGAGGATCTCGATCCGGGACTGGGTGACGACGGGGATCCAGCCCCGGGTGTCGAGGACCTTCTTGATGGGCAGGCCGCGGTCCGCGAGGAAGAGGTCCTCGACCTCCTCCATGATCCGCAGGAAGCCGGACATCTGGACGCGCTCGTTGAAGTGGCAGTAGAAGTACGGCATCCGCCAGCGCCAGCCGAACGCGTTGGTGTCGCCGATGAGTTCGGCCAGGACCGGGTCCGTGTCGGTGCCGCGGCCCGCGGTGAACTCGCCGTAGGGCAGCGGGGCGGCGTCGATCGCGCGGCGTTCACCGGTGCCCAGGCGGGCGGCGGTGAAGCGCTCGATCCCCTCGGGCCAGGCCTCCTCGGCCTTGATGTGGTCGTCGACGCGCAGGGCGACGGCCACCTTGGAGCCGGCGCACTTGACGCGCTTGCCCTCGCGCTCGACGTACAGCTCGACCTTGAAGCGCAGGCGGTCGTCGGTGGCCTTGGTGGCCGGGGTGACGACCGCTTCCACCTCGTCGTCGACGGCGAGCAGCGCGGCGAGGCGGGAGTGGATGTCCACCACGTCGAACCCGAGCCCGAAGCGCCGGTAGAGGTCGCCGACGGGCAGGCCCGCGGACCTGAAATGGTCCAGGACGGCGGCCTCGGCGACGTAGTTGATGTGCTTGAAGCCGATGGCGAAGCTGATGTTGTTGCCTTCGAACAGCGGGCGCAGCCGCGCGGTCGTCGGGTTCTCCAGCAGCGCCGTCACAGCGGGATGGGGCGTCGGGCCCATCACGGACTCCTTCGTCGGGGGTGGGGTCGGGCGTGGGACGGAAATCGGGTGCCCCGTCCTAGGCGGCCGGGAGACCGGCGCGCTCGGGGAGCCGGTCCAGGGTGGTCCGGACGGTGCGGGCCAGCCATTCGGGGCGTTCCAGCATCGGGAAGTGGCCGCAGTCGGGCACGGTCAGGCAGCTGCCCGCGGGCAGCAGGGCGGCCAGGGCGCGGGCCTCGTCCACGGGCGCCGCGAGGTCGAGTTCGCCGCCGATCACCAGGACCGGGGTGTCCACCAGGTCCACGCGGAACAGCGGGGTGCGCAGGTAGGTCTCGAAGAAGCGGAGCCAGCCGTAGGGGCCGACCCATTCGGTCATCCGGCGGGCCATGTCGGCCCGCAGTTCCTCGCCGATGGGCCGCTCCAGCGTGCGCAGCCGGATGGACTCGGCCATGGTGCGCGGGAAGTCGGCCATGCTGGTGCCGAGCAGGTCCCAGTGGAACGCGTCGGCGTCGGCCCGGTAGAAGGGGTTGACCAGGACGACGGCGGGGACGTCGAGGCGCTGCCCGGCGGCCGCCCGGCGGCAGAGCAGTTCGAGGAGCAGGACCGAGCTGAAGGAGTGGGCCACCACCACGTCGGCGCCGCCGGGGACCGCGTCCAGGACCTCCTGGAGCAGCGCGGCCGAATCGCTCTCGTGCCGCCAGCCGGCGATCCCGCCGCTGTGCCAGGGCAGCCGGGGCGCGTGGACGCGCAGCCGCGGGTCCCAGTGCCGGGCCATCGGCTCCCAGATGGACTCGTTGTTGCCGAGTCCGTGCAGCAGCAGTACGTCGCTCATGCCGGGCCCTCGGCGCGGAGCAGGGCGGCCGCGGCGCCGCCGCTCAGGGCGTACACCGGTGCGGTGTGGCCCTGGGCGAACCAGCCGACCGCGGCGGCGCACTGGACGACGCCCAGCGCGCCGGAGAGTTCGCCCCAGCCGTCGAGGGCGATCCGCTCGGCGGCGCCCGTCTCCGGGCCGGCTGCGGGGGTGAGCCAGAGCCCGGCTCCGGGGGCCGCCGCGGACAGGGCGGCGAGGGCGTCGGCGTGCCGGGGGGCGTGCAGGACCGGGCCGAGCAGGGCCTTGGCCGACGCCGTGGGGGTGCGGCTGAGCACCAGGGCGGCGCCGCCGTCGGCGACGGGCCCGTCCACGAGGCGGCGGGTCACCTCGTTGTCCGGCTCGACCCCGGTGACCACCATGTGGTCGGCGCGGCCGGAGCGGATCATCAGGGCGGCCCAGCGGACCGCGTCCAGGCCCGAGGAACCGCCGTTGCAGACGGTGAGGTTGGGGCCGCGCAGGCCGAAGCGGATCGCGGTCTCCGAGGCGATGATGTTGCTGGAGGCGTTGGGGGTGTCCATCGGGCTGAGGCCGCCCGTGGACTCCTTGGCGATGGTCTCCACGGCCCGGCACACGGTGTCCGCGTTGCCGAGGTTGGAGCTGACGACGACGCCGATCCGCGTCCCGGGGACGGTGGGTACCCGGCCGTCGAGCATGCCGGCGTCGGTGAGCGCCGCGTGGGCGAGGTGGAGACCGAGCCGGGTGGCGCGGTCGTTGAAGCGCAGGCCCTTCTTGCCGATGAGGGCCGCGGGGTCCACCGGGGCGGCGCCGGGGACGGCGGGCCGCAGGAGTGCGCTCGGGTCGGCCGCGCCGGGCAGGGCCACCGCGACGCCGGAGACGCAGACGGAGACGGTGCTCATGCGGCGCCTCCCACGATCGCGACGGCGTTGACGCCGCCGAAGCCGAAGCTGTTGACCTGGGCCAGGCGCAGGGGGGTGGCCAGCGGGGCGCCGCTCACCAGGCGGAGCCCGGCGCCCTCGGGCAGGGGGTCGGTCAGGCCCGCGATGGGCGGGACCAGGCCGGCGTCGAGGGAGCGCATCGCGACGATCAGGCTGAGCAGTCCGGCGGAGCCCGAGGTGTGTCCGGTGAGCGACTTGATGCCGGTGAGCGCCGGGGCGGCGCCGTCGAACACGCGGGCGGTCACGGTGGCTTCCGTGCGGTCGTTGAGCGGGGTGCCGGTGCCGTGCAGGACGACGAGGTCGATCTCCTCGGGCGTGACCCGCGCCAGCTCCTGGGCCGTGCGCACGGCGGCCTCCACTCCGGCCTCGTCCGGCGCGGTCTGGTGGTGGGCGTCGCAGTTGACGGCGACCGAGCGCAGCCAGGCCCGCACGGGGCGGTCGGCGGCGGGGGCCTTGGTGAGGACGACGGCGGCGGCGCCCTCGCCCAGGATGGTGCCCCGGCGGTCCTCGTCGAAGGGGCGCACGGAGGTCGGCGGATCGAACTGGACCCGGTCCGCCTGGCCGAACATGCTCTCGGTGACCACGTCGCAGCCGGCCACGATGACCGTCCGGGCCTCGCCCAGTTCCAGCAGGTCCCAGGCGAGGGCGAGGGCGTAGAGCGAGGCCGAGCAGGCGCCGGCGAAGGTGTGGGCGTCGACGGCGCCGAAGCGGCCGCGCAGGGCCCGCGAGAAGTCCAGGCCCTCGACGTCCAGGGGGACACCGTCGCGCCACCACAACTCCAGCGAGCGCAGTTCGCGCAGGCCGGTGCCGACCAGGACGGGGATCCCGGCGAGGTCCTCGGGCAGGCCCGCGTCCTGGGCGGCCTGGCGGACCGCCTCGATCAGGAAGCGGGTGGCCCGGCCCGGCTCGTCGACGCCCTCGGTCTCCCGGTCGTCGATCTCGAAGAGCCGCTGCGCGTGGAAACGGGTCCGGTCGAAGGCCCGCAGGGGAGCGAGCCCGCTGCGGCCGGCGCACAGGGCGTCGAAGATCTCGTCGGGGTCGGCGCCGATGCTGGCGACGGCCCCGGACCCGATGATGGCGTAGGTCATGCCACGGTCTCCTCGTACTTGCCGAGGATGACGATGGCGTTGTTGCCGCCGAAGGCCAGGCCGTTGTTCTGGACGATCCGCAGGTCGGCCTCGACGGCGTGGTTGGGGACGCAGTCGATCTCGCACTCCGGGTCGGTCCGACGGTGGTTGATGGTCGGGGGGATGAAGCCGTGGGTGATGGCCAGGCCGCAGGCGATGGCGCCGAGCGCGCTGGCGGCGCCCATGGTGTGGCCGAGCATCGACTTCAGGGAGATGGTGCGGGGGGTGGCGTCGCCGAAGACCTGGCGGATGGCGCCCGCCTCGGTGATGTCGTTGGCCTTGGTGCCGGTGCCGTGGGCCGAGATGAGGTCGACCTCTTCGGGCTTGACCCCGGCGTTCTCCAGGGCGATGGACATGCACTGGGCGACGCTGTCGCCGTTGGGCGCGACCTGGTGGTACGCGTCGCAGTTGAGGCCGTAGCCGAGGACCTCGGCGTAGATGGTGGCGCCGCGGGCGAGCGCCGAGTCCAGGCTCTCCAGGACCAGGACGCCGGCGCCCTCGCCGGTGAGGATGCCCTTGCGGTCGACGTCGAAGGGCTGGCAGAACTCGGGGGCGATGGTGCCCAGCCGGTAGAAGCCGGTGAAGGTCTTGCGGCACATCGCGTCCGCGCCGCCGCACAGGGCGTACTCCACCTCGCCGGAACTCACCGCGTCGAAGCCGTAGCCGATCGCGTAGTTGCCCGCGGAGCAGGCGGTCGCGATGGTGGGGGCCTCGACGTCGGTGAGTTCGAGCTCCTGCGCGATGGCGGTGGAGAGCCGGGCCGCCGACACCCGCCGGACGATCTCCGGATCCATGTGCTCCGGGCCGTCGGCGAGTTCGGCGGCGACCAGCTGGTCCAGTTCGTAGGACTCGCCGTCCGTGGTGCCGACGGAGATGAGGCCCCGTCGACCGGCGAGTTCCGCGGGATCCAGACCGGCGTCCCGGACCGCCATCCGCGCCGCCGCGACGGCGAAACGGCTGGCCCGGCCCAACTCGCGCACCGGGGTGCGCGCTATCCACTCCTCGGGTTCGAACCCCTTGACCTCGGCCCCGTTGACATGGGCGAAGCCTTCGACGTCGAACACCGAGATCGGGCTGACGCCGCTGCGTCCGGCCCGCAGGCTGTCGGTGAACTCCTCGGCTCCGATGCCGATGCTGGAGATCACACCGAAGCCGGTGAGGACCACTCGGCGTTTCCCCGATCCAGCGCCGGGGCGTACTGAGGACATGCTCTTCCCCCTTCAGACCTGCGAACCTGCGAACCTGCGATGCGGCGGGCGTACGGGCGTACGGACCCGGGTCAGCGGACGGGAGCCGCCGAGACGACGTCGTACACGCGCTCCAGGTTGACCATCTGGGCGAGCTCGGACTGATCGATGGTGATGCCGAACTCCTTCTCCAGGGAGGCGAGGATCTCGATCGCGCGCAGCGAGTCGGCGCCGTGGTCGTCGATGAAGAGACTGGTCTCGCTGACCTCGTCCTCTTCGAGTTCGAGGATGTCGCAGACGATTTCCTTGATGGCGTTGCGGCGCTCGTCGGTGAGGGTCGACATGGTGTGTGCTTCTCCTAGATCTGAGATCGGTGGTCTTACTCAGGCGGCGTCGGCGGCCATGGCCGCGGCGAGGCTGCGCGGACGCATGTCGGTCCAGTGCTCGTTCACGTGGTCCAGGCATTCCTGTCGGGCCGCCTTGCCGTGCACCGCGTTCCAGCCCGCCGGAATCTCGGCGAAGGCGGGCCAGATGGAGTACTGACCTTCGCCGTTCACCAGCACGTAGAACTCGGCGTCGTCGTCTTCGAACGGATTGGCCACGAGTCGTCCTTTCCAGTCACCTTCATATAATTCCGGTCGACCATAAGCAGCTGGCTTTCGACCAGACAAGAACTTCCGGACACTCTCGTGAAGTAAATGTTCGAGAGATTGCAATGAAAAGAATTCGATAACGTGTTGCGCGACGCGGCGGCGGGCTCCCGCCGGGGCCGTCGCCGGCCCGGAAAGGGCCGTACGCCCGGCTCGGCGCCGCGATCGGTGGCGGCCCGTCACCCGCCACCGCGTCTCCCGGCACCCAGCGTCACCACCGGACATCAAGAACTTTGCGAGGTCCCGGCGGGCGATCCGACGGGCGATCCGAGGGGACGGGCTACCGTCGTTGGGGGGACGCGATCGACGCCGTCACGGCCCGGCGGCGGATGGCGCGCAGCAGGGACCGGCGGCTCAGTCCGCTGGCCAACCTGATCGTGAACCAGTACCCGCGGAACCGGCGTCGGGTGTGCTCGTCCGTCGCGTACACGCGGGTCTCGGTGCTCAGGACCCGTCCGTCGTAACGGAGGTTCATCGCCATCTTCAGGAACCCCGCCTCGGTGCACGCCGCGAACGCCTCGGCGAGCGGCCCCTCCGGTTTGGGCCTGGCCTCCAGGCAGTCCAGGGAGATGAAGAGGACCTCGCCCTCGCCGGCCTCGACGCTCTCCATCGCCTCGCCGAGGAAGTCGGAGACGATCCGGCGACCGGCCGACACGTCCACCTTGGTCAGCGACATCAGCGCGCGCGAGACGGGCGCCTCGCGCCACGTCGTCTCCCGCACGGCGCTCATCACCCGCTCCGGCGGGATCCCCCTCGGCAGGGGGATCGAGTGGGACTCGCGGAAGTGCCACGTCGGCAGTACGTAGTCTATTTTCGCGGCGGTCGGCTCGCCCATCGCACTCTCCCAGCAGTAGCGGTGCAGTCCAGACAAGTCCTCCCAGGAACGACGAGGTCACGGCAATGCCGTATCGAACTCCCCTAACCGGCGTGGCCAAGACGATCTGCGCGCTGACCGCGGCGGGCGCCCTGGTCGCGGCGGCCGCGGCGGGACCCGGCGGCGGCTGGCTCTCCTCCCTCACGATGGCGACGGCGTGCGTCGCGGCCCTGGTGGCGGCCGGCTGGCACACCCGCGACCCGCACCGGCTCGCCGTCGCGGCGACCACGGTGGCCGTCTGCTCCGGCATCGGGACGCTGCTCACCTTTCCCGGCCGCGCGATCAAGGCGGACTCCCCCGCCGCGTCGCTGATGTCCGCCGAGTACCTCGCCGTACTGGGGCTGCTCTTCGTCGTGACCCGCTTCGTGCCGCTGCGACGGGCGGCCCCGCTCTGGCTCGCGCTGGGCACGGCCGGCTCCACCCTGGTGCTGCGGGCGCAGGAGTACGGCAGTTCGCTGGAGGCCGTCGGGCAGTGCGCCTTCCTCTCCTTCGGCGTCCTGTGCGCCGGCTCCGTCGGCGCCTACCTGCGGTGGTTGGAGGACCAGCGCATCAACGCGGTCCTGACCGCACGCCGCTCCCAGCGCATCGAACTCGCCCGGGACCTGCACGACTTCGTGGCCCACGACGTGTCCGCGATCGTGGTGCTCGCCCAGGCGGCGCAGGTCATGGGCGACGAACAGCCGCACCTGGTCACGGCGTTGCTGGAGCAGATAGAAGCCGCCGGTCAGCAGGCGCTGAAGTCCTTGGACCGCACGGTGCTGATGCTGCACGACGCGGGCGAGGGCGCGGGCGCGGGGAACGAGGACCGCGACGGGCGGCCGGCCTCCTACGGCCTGGCCGACATTCCCGACGTCGTGGCCCGCTTCACCGCGTCGGGCACCGCGGACGTCGCCCTGGACTTCGGGTTCACGGCGCGGACGGCCGCCCTCGTGCCCCGTGAGGTCGCCGGCACCGCCCACCGCGCGGTCGTCGAAGCCCTCACCAACATCCGCAGGCACGCGCCGGCGGAGGCCGTCGTACGGGTGGTCGTCGAACCGGGTGCGTGCGGACCCCTCCCGGGGCTGGTCGTCATGGTCACCAACACGGACGACCCCCTCACCTCCACCGCCTCCCTCCACGTCGGAGAACGGCGCGGTGGCCTCGGGCTGGTCGGCCTCGCCGAACGCGTCGAGGCGCTCGGCGGCTCCTTCGCCGCCGGTCCGTACGGGACGGGTGGCTGGCGGCTGCGCATCGAACTGCCGGTGGACGCCGACGTGGCGCGGGACGACTCCGTGGAGAGCGCCGCGGGCTCCGGCGCCGACCGGTAGGGACCGGCCTGCACCGGAGCGCGGACGGCCGCCGGGGCGGACGGGTCAGCGGTAGAGGAACCCGGTGAGCAGGGGGAGGCCACCGAACGGATCGGCCCCGGCCACACAGGCGTCCTTCTTCACGAACCGCTTCACGTACGCGGCCCCGTCGGTGCCGCCGGAGGCCGGCGTGTGCGCGGGCAGGTAGGTGCGGGCGAAGCGGTAGTGGTTGCCCCGCCACTTGGACAGGGCCCGGTCCAGTACGTGCCAGCCGTCCCGCAGACGCGCGTCCGGCGTGTCCGCCAGCGCGGCGGACAGGGACCGGTGGTCCCGGACCTCCGGGTCGTTCAGCACCTGGAGGTGGTCGACGGAGTCGAAGACCTCGGCCTTGCGCGGGTCGTACCCGTACACCGCGATCTCCATGGCGTGGTAGTTCAACGACTGCACCGCGCTGGCCGCGCCCGTGTCGTCCCGGAAGGTCATGAACCCGTCCGGGGTCAGCGTGAGCAGCACGTGGAAGACGTCGTTCAGCAGGCGCGCGGCGCCGCCCGCCAACTCCAGCCGACCGGCGGCCCGGGCCGGGAACTCGTCCTGGGCCGCGGCGACCTCCACCGAGAGCCGGCGGACCAGGAAGAACAGCGTCTCGCACGCCTGGACGGACCGGAGGAAGACGTTCTCCTCGTGGAGCGGGGAGCGGGGGAAGCGTGTGGACTCCGCGAGCAGTGCGGCCCGCCGGGCGAGCGTGGGGTCGACCGCGGCCCGGTCCACGTAGTGGTCGATCCGCACCTGGAGCAGCGGATCGACCACCGTGGCGCCCACGGCGAGGATCGCGTCCTCCAGCCGCTTGATCCGCTCGTCCCCGCGCTCCGGCCGCGCGCCGCCCGCCCAGGCGGCGCGCTCCACCTCCAGCAGGTCGACGAGGGTGACGCGCAGGGCCAGCAGGGCGCCGACCACCGGGTCGTCCGGGAAGTGGTCGAGGTACCAGCCGTAGGCGTGCAGGCACGTGTAGCGGTAGTACTCCGGTATCTCCAGCTCCCGGCTGACCGGGCGGGTGAGCAGCCGGGTGACCTCGTCCTCACCGGTCGCCCGCTCCGGAAGGCCGTCGTGCAGGGCGGCGAGGGTCGCCGCCTCCTCGGGCTCCAACCGGGCGCGCCCGCGCGTCCGCTGGAGCGTGGCGACCTCCCGCTGTCGGGGGGTCAGGAGCGCCCGGGTGGCGGGGGCGGCGTCGACGCTCACGGCTTCCTCCCCACCACGAGGTGCTTGTCCCAGGTGGAGCGGTGGACGGAACAGTCCACGAAGCCCGACTTCTCCAGCAGCTCGGTGTACTCGGCCGCCGTGCGGTGGCGCCCCTGCGTCTCCACGTGCATCGAGAGGTTCATCGCGGCGGTGGCCAGCGGGCCGCCGGCCTCGTCGAAGAGGCGCTCCATCAGCAGCACGCGGCCGCCGTTCGCGCACGCGTCGTAGGCCTTGGTGAGCAGCTCGACGCAGGTCTCGTCGTCCCAGTCCGAGAGGATGTAGCCGAACGAGAGGCACTGCGCGTGCGGCAGCGCGTCGGCGAAGAAGTCGCCCGGTACGAACCCGAGCCGGTCGCCGCTCCCCTCCGTCCGCCGGGTGCGCTCCAGGAACGGGCCGACCTGCGGCAGGTCGAAGACGGTGACGTTCAGTTCCGGGTAGCTGCGCAGGGCGGCCACCGCGAAGGCGCCGCTGGCGCCGCCCACGTCGACCAGGGTGCGGACCCCGTCCAGCTCGGCGAGCCGCACCAGCTCGCCCGACACGCCGAAGCTCAGCTGCCACATGGCTTCGAGGAAGGCCTCCGTGGCCGCCTCGTCCCGGTAGATGGTGTCGAAGGGCGAGGGCAGTTCGGCGTCGACGGCGGCCTTGCCCTGGGTCAGGTAGGCGTCGAGCTGGTGGAGCTGGCCCGTCGTGTTGGTCACGAGGTGGCGGACGAAGCTCCCGAGGTAGCGGGGGCTGCGTCGGTCCAGGGCGGGCACCAGCTCGGGTGCGAGGCGGTACCGGCCCTCGTCGTCGCGCTCGACGACGGACACGGCGGCCAGCACGAGCAGCAGCCGCTCCAGCGTCTCCGCGTCGATCCGCCGCGCCGCGGCGATGGCGGCCGGGTCGGCCGGCCCCTCCTCGATGAGGTGGTCGAAGACGCCGTGCTTGTCGGCCAGATGCAGCGCGTGGGTCGAGAACAACCCGAACATGGCGTTGTCGAGCGTGTTGGAAATCATCGGTTCCTCTCACGGGGAATACCGCGCGTTTTTCGGAACAGATTCACGCCGGACCGCACCGGACCGTTAGCGCGATTCAACAACCCTGATATGGCGTATACCGCCCCCGGACGGACACCTACGGTGATCGGATGCAACCGGAGGGCGGGAAAGGTGAAATGACGGAGATCCTCGATTTGGGAGCCCACAGCGCAGATTTCGCGAGGGACCCGTACCCGATGTACGCCGAACTGCGCGCGCGGGGCCCGGTGCACCGCGCGCGCACCCCCGACGGCCGGGAGGTGTGGCTGGTCGTCGGATACGAGGAGGCGCGCACCGCGCTGGCGGACGCGCGGCTCAGCAAGGATCCCCGCACGCTCCTCGGTGACGACGTCGGCCAGGGCGCGGCGGCGCTCGCCAACATGCTGGAGAGCGACCCGCCCCACCACACCCGGCTGCGCAAGCTGGTCACCCGGGAGTTCACCCCGCGCCGCGTCGAGGCGCTGCGGCCCCGCGTGCAGGCGATGACCGAAAGCCTGCTCGACGCCATGCTCGCCGCCCCCGACGGTCGCGCGGACCTGGTCGAGGCGCTCGCCTTCCCGCTGCCCATGACGGTGATCTGCGAACTCCTCGGGGTGCCGCCGCGGGACGCCGCCCGGCTGCACGCCTGGTCCAGCGCGATCATCTCGCCCTCGGGGCCCGCCGCGGAGGGCGCGGCGCTGCGCGCGATCGCGACGTACTTCATCGGGCTCATCGAGGACAAGCGCGTCGGCCCCGGCGGCGATCTGATGAGCGCGCTGGTCAAGATCACTGACGAGGAGGGCGACCGGCTCTCGGAGTCGGAGCTCCTCGGCGTGGCCTTCCTGCTGCTGATCGCCGGCCACGAGACCACGCTCAACCAGCTGACCAACGGCGTGCGGGTGCTCCTGGAGCACCCCGACCAGGTGGCGGCCCTGCGCGCGGACCCGTCGCTGGTCGACAACGCCGTGGAGGAGATGCTCCGTTACGACGGACCTCTCAAGTCCGCGACGGACCGCTTCACCACGGAGCCGATCGAGATCGGCGGCACGCTGGTACCGGCCCGCCAGCAGGTGCTCGTGGCGCTGTCGGCGGCGAACCACGCCGCGGAGAAGTTCGAGGACCCCGAGCGCTTCGACATCCGTCGTGAGGCGCGCGGACACGTCACCTTCGGGCACGGGCTCCACTACTGCGTGGGCGCGCCGCTGGCCCGCATGGAGCTCCAGATCGCCGTCCGCGCGCTCCTGGAGCGCTGCCCCGGTCTCGCGCTCGACGCCACCGCGGACGAACTGCCCTGGATCGACAGCGTCCTGATGCGCGGGACGCGCGCCCTGCCGGTCCGCTGGAGCGTCGCTCCCTGAGTCCGGGCGGCTCCCGCGCCGGCGAGCGGCGGGCCGAGGGGCGGGCCAGATCGAAGAATTGACACTGCTCCGCCGGTGCTTCTCCCGCTGCGCTTCGATGGTGCCGCGCACCCTGTCGAACGAAGGAGAAGCGTGTGGATACAGCGATGATCGACGTTTCCGGTCTCACGAAGACCTTCGGGTCGGTGACGGCGCTGGAGGACGTGAGCCTCAGCGTGCCCCGGGGCTCCGTCCTCGGGCTGCTCGGCCACAACGGGGCCGGGAAGACGACCCTCGTCAGCATTCTGAGCACCCTGGTGCACCCCTCGGCCGGGCGGGCACGGGTGGCCGGACACGACGTCACCCGGGACGCCCTGGAGGTCCGCCGGCGCATCGGGCTGACGGGCCAGTACGCGTCCGTCGACGCGACCCTCTCCGGCCGTGACAACCTCGTGCTCATCGCCCGCCTGTTGGGCGCGGCCCGGGCCGAGGCATCGGCCCGGGCCGACGAGCTGCTGGAGCTCTTCCAGCTGACCGACGCGGGACGGCGCCGGGCGAAGACGTACTCGGGCGGCATGCGGCGGCGCCTGGACCTCGCGGCCAGCCTGGTCGGCAGACCCGAGGTGATCTTCCTGGACGAGCCCACCACGGGGCTCGACCCGGTGGCCCGCAGGGACCTGTGGGACATCGTGCAGAAGCTGGTCGCGGACGGCGCCACGGTGCTGTTGACCACCCAGTACCTGGACGAGGCCGACTTCCTCGCCGATTCGATCACCGTGCTGTCGAAGGGGCGGATCATCGCCTCGGGGCGGGCGGAGGAGCTCAAGGCCCGCGTCGGTCGGCGGAGCGTGAACCTGACCCTGCGCGACGCCGGGGACGGCCCCCGCGTGGCCGAAGCCCTGGCCCGGACCGGGCTCGTGCCCACGCTCGACGAGGAACGGCCGGTGATCACCGTGCCCGTGACGGATTCCACGGAGATCGCCGTCGTCGTCCGGGCGGCCGACGACGCGGGGGTCGAGATCGCGGGCCTCGCGTACTCCGAACCGACCCTCGACGACGTGTACATGGCCCTGAACCACTCCGACCCGCACGAGGGGGAATCCCGATGACCACCGCCACCGCACGGGCCGCGGCGCGCCCGGACGCCGACGCGCACGCCCCCGCCCCCCAGTACCGGGGCTCGGGCGTCGTCCGCCAGGTCAGCGTCCTGACCGGACGTTCCCTGCGGGCCCTGCGCGACCCCGCCCTGATCGTGCCGGGCCTGCTCGAACCGATCCTGATGCTGACGGTGTTCAGCCAGGTGTTCAAGAGCGTCTCGCAGACCTCCTCCTTCCCGGCCGGGGTCAGTTACATCGACTACCTGCTGCCGGCCTTCCTGGTCACGAGCGCGGTCAGTGCCGGCCTGAAGTCCGGCGTGGCGCTCACCACCGAGCTGGGCAACGGGATCGTCGCCCGCTTCCGGTCCATGCCGATCCGGTCCGCCTCGATCCTGATCGGGCGCAACATCGCCGACACCGTGCTCAGCGGGGTGAACATGCTGGTCATGCTGGTGGCCGGGGCGCTGATCTTCGGGTTCGACCCGGCCGGCGGGGTGCTGGGCGCGGCCGGCGCGCTGTTCATCGGCGTGATGCTCAGTTGGTCGCTCGGGTGGGTGTTCATGGCGCTGTCCGCGTGGCTGCGCCGGCCCGAGGCCCTCCAGCCCATCGGCGGGATCATCAACCTCGTGCTCCTGTTCGCCTCGAACGCCTTCGTCCCCGTCGACGGTCTGCCCGGCTGGCTGCGGGCCGTCGCCGAGGTCAATCCGATGTCCCACGCGATCACCGCGGCCCGGGACCTGGCCCTGGGCCGCGCCGACCTCACCAGCGTGCTGTTCCCGCCCGCGCTGTGCGTGGTCATCGTCCTGGTCTCCGCGCCCCTGGCGATCCGTGGCTTCCGCCGGGTCGGGTGAACCGCGCGCGCAACGCGTCGGGCCGCAACCGTAGGACGGTTGCGGCCCGACGCGTTGTGCGGGTCCCGGCCGGCTTCAGGTGCGGGCGCAGTACCGGCACGTTCCCCGTCGGCGGAGGTAGTAGGCGAGGGTGGCGGCCGCCAGGGCGATGCCCCAGATGATCCACGGCATCGCCGGGTAGTTCGTCCCCCAGCCCTCGGGCTGGTTCCCGCCCCGGACCATCATCACGCCGCCGGGGACGAGCACCAGCGACACGAGCAGGGCCGGCACGATCGCGGTGGCGAGGGCGACGGGCTTGCCGGCCTTGAACCACACCCAGCGCGGCCAGACCTCGCCCCAGCGGTGCACCAGGCCGTGGGTGAGCACCGCCCCGCAGGCGGACGCGAGGCCCAGGCCGAGGCCGATCTCCAGCATGCCCGGCGTGTCCTGCATGTCCTTGAGGAACGCGTCGGTGATGCCGAGCGGGTACCCGAAGTACCAGGCCACCCGGGTGATCTCGTACGGGAGGCTGGAGAGCACGGCGATCAGCACGGCCCTGCGCCCCCATCGCGCCGCCGACTCGGGGCTCGTCCACGCCGCCGCCCTGCCGCCGCGACCGCAGCGCACGCAGAGCCCGCGCGCCCGCCGCTGGTACACGAGGGTCGCCGCCGCCCAGAGCACTCCGCCGACGAACAGGATGATCAGGTTGTCGCGGTGCCAGAAGAGGACGTCGCCCATGCCGTCCTGGTCGCCCGGTACTCCCGTGAAGGCGAACACCAGGAACAGCGGGGCGAAGATGACCAGCGCCAGCAGCGTGTAGTCCGGCAGGATCAGGGTGAGCACGACGGCCTGTGTCCAGCCGAAGGCCAGCACGAGCCGGTGGAGCCCGACGGGGACTTTGCGGCGCGCCATCATCAGGCCCACGACCGCGCCCACCAGCCCGACGACCGCTATGACGGGCGCGACGACCGCGGCCCGGCTCGGCTCCAGGATGGATCCCGAGGAGCGCTCCGGGGCGGCGTGCGCGAACGGGTATCCGTCCCCGCCCAGGGCCCAGTACACGCCGGCGGCCCCGTAGAGCAGCGACCACACCGCGGCCAGGTACCCCGCCCAGTCGGGCCATCCCGACCACCACCGGTGCACTGGCGCCGGGCCGGGTACCGCTCGCTCATCACCCTCGGTCTTCATGGTGTTCGCCATCGCCCTGTTCCCCTTCACGCCGCCCGCGACGGTCGCTTTCGTCGTATTCATAGGGTTCCGGACCCGGGGCGGCGGCACATCTGCCGATCGGGATACATCGGCGTCCGACCGCCCCGCGGTCCTGCCGGAAGGCCGGCACGACACGGGGCCCCGGGACGCGCGCGGCACGGCCCGGGGCCCCTCCTGCGGGTGTCAGCCCTCCAGTTCGCGCAGCTTCTCGCGCAGGATCCGGGCGACGTCCGCCACGTGCGGGGCGCTGAACAGCTGCCGGTGCTCGCAGTCCACCTCCCGGGTCTCCAGCGTGCCCGCGACGTACGGGAGGAGACTGGCGACGGTCCGTGCCACCTTGTCCTCCTCGTCGGGGTCCTGGGCCGCGGCGATCAGCAGGAGGTCACCGTCGTAGACCTGGGGAACGTGTTCGGCGATGATGCGCCAGTTGTTGTTCGTGACCGCGCCGATGCGCAGGATCACGTCCTCGTCGAAGGTGGCGAGGGAGCTGCCCGCCTCCCTGAGGACCGCCATGACCGCGTCGTGGTCCAGCGGGCCGTCACCGAACATGCCGGGGTCGCGCCCGACGAAGTCCAGCAGCACCTTGAGGGTCTGCTCGCGACTGGTCCCCTTGAAGTCGGCGCTGATCATGTCGCTGGTCATCGGCGGCTGGTCGAGGTTGGCCAGCAGACCGACCTCTTCGCCCTGCTCCTGGAGCAGCCCGGCGATCTCGTGCGCGAGGAGCGCGCCCATCGACCAACCCACCAGGTGGTAGGGGCCCGTGGGCTGGACCGTGCGGATCTGCTCCAGGTAGTCCCGCGCCATCTCCGCGACGGAGGAGGGCAGTTCCTCCTCACCGGCGAGACCGCGGGCCTGGACGGCGTAGAGCGGGTAGTCGCGGTGGATGTGGCGCATCAGCCCGGAGTACATCCAGCCGACGCCGCCCACCGGGTGCAGGAAGAACAGCGGGGGCCGGTCGCCGCCGGTCCGTAGCGGCAGGATCACCTCGAAGCCGCTGCCGGGCTCCTCCTCCCCCGCTCCGACGAGCTCGGCCATCTCGGCCACCGTCGGTGCCTGGAAGGTCGCCTGGTTGGACAGTTCGACGCCGAAGATCGCCTGGATCCGGCTCACCAGCTGGATGGAGACGATGCTGTCACCTCCCAGCTCGAAGAAGTTGTCGTCGATCCCCACCTGGGCCACCTTGAGGATCTCCGCGAAGACCTGGCACAGCACCTCCTCCCTCGGGTTGCGCGGGCCGCGGCCGTCCGCCTTCCCGCCGAACTCCGGGGCCGGCAGCTGCTTGCGGTCGACCTTTCCGTTGGGGGTCAGCGGAAGGGCGTCGAGGGCGACGAAGGCCGTGGGCACCATGTACTCGGGCAGGGTGAGCCCGATCGTCTTCTTCAGCGCCGCCGGGTCGAGCGGCCCGGATCCGGCCGTGGCCACGGTGTACGCCACCAGCTGTCGGCTGCCCGGCTGGTCCTCGCGGACGATGACCACGACCTGGGCGACGTCGGGGTGCGCGTCGATGGCGGCCTCGATCTCCCCCAGCTCGATCCGCAGGCCGCGGATCTTGACCTGGTTGTCGGCCCGGCCCACGAACTCGATCTGCCCGTCGGCGTTCCAGCGGACCAGGTCACCGGTCCGGTACATCCTGCCGCCGGCCGGGTCGAAGGGGTCCGCGACGAAGCGCTCCGCCGTCAGTCCGGGCCGGCCCACGTAGCCGCGGGCCACGCCGGTGCCGGCGAGGTAGAGCTCACCGGGGACCCCGGGCAGCACCGGGCGCAGCCACTCGTCGAGCACGTGGGAGCGCATGTTGTCCACCGGCCTGCCGATCGGCACGGCCTGGCCGACCCGGTGCGGCGCGCGCATGCTGTACCGCGTCGCGTAGACGGTGGCTTCGGTCGGCCCGTACAGGTGCACCACCTCGGTGTCCGGGCAGGCGTCCAGGACCCGCTGGATCGCGGTCGGGGAGGCCTGTTCGCCACCGCTGAGGACCATGCGCAGACCGCTGAGGGCGTCCGGCCCCTCCTCGGCCACGAGGTTGAAGAGGGCCGTGGTCAGCAGGGCCGCCGTGACCCGGTGCTCGTCCAGCACCTTGCGCAGCACGTGGTGGTCGAGCTGTCCGGGGGGTGCCACCACCAGCTCGTGTCCGCCCATCAGGCCCGACCACACCTCGTAGGTGAGGGCGTCGAACGCCTGCGGCGAGTGCACCAGGACCCGCTCGTGGCCGGTGAGCCAGTGCCGGTCGGCCGCCATGCCCACGACGTCCTGGTGGGTGATGCCGATGCCCTTCGGTTGCCCGGTGGACCCGGAGGTGTAGATGATCATCGCCAGTTCCCGCGCGTACCGCGGCACGGCGGGCGCCGTGCCGGGGGCCCGCCCGACGGCGGGCTCGTCGTCCACCACGATGACGAGCGCGTCGTGCCGGAACTCGGTCCCCGCCGAAGCCCGGTCGGTGAGGAGCGCGTGGCACCGCGTCTCCGCCAGGATCAGTTCCAGCCGGGGCGCCGGGTAGCGGGAGTCCAGCGGCACGTAGGCGGCGCCCGCCTTCGCCACGGCGAGGAGGGAGACCACGAAGTCGACCGACCGCTGCTGCAGGACGGCCACCCGGGCGCCGGGGCGCACTCCGCACCCGATCAGGTGGTGGGCGAGGCGGTTGACCCGCTCGTCCAGCTCCGCGTAGGTGAGCCGGACGCCGTCGTGGGCGAGCGCCGGCGCGTGCGGGGTCCGGGCCACCCAGTCCTCGAAGCGGTCCGCGAGGGTGGCGTCGGCCACCTCGTGGAGCGTGTCGTTCGCGTCCTCCAGCAGGAGTCGGCGCTCCTGGTCCGACAGCAGGTCCAGGCTGCCGACGGGGGCGTCGGGGGTGCGGACGGCCGCTTCGAGCAGGCGCACCAGGCGGTCGGCGATCGTCCGTGCCGTCGCGGGGTCGAAGAGTGCGGTGTTGTACTCCACCACACCGCCGAGGTCGCTCAGCGCGCCGTCGGCCCCGCGGGCCTCCTCGAAGTTGAAGGAGAGGTCGAACTTGGCGACGTCCGAGCGGAGCGGCTGCGGCGCCAGGGTGAGGCGGGGCAGCTCCAGCGAGGCCTCCTCGTTGTTCTGGAAGCTGATCGCCACCTGGAACAGCGGGTTGCGGTTCAGCGCCCGGACCGGGTTGAGCTCCTCGACGACCCGCTCGAACGGCACGTCCTGGTGGGCGTAGGCGGCCAGGTCGCCGGCGCGCACCCGGCGCACCAGCTCGGCGAAGCCCGGATCGCCCGAGACGTCGGTCCGCAGCACGAGCGTGTTGACGAAGAAGCCGACCAGGTCGTCGAGCGCTTCGTCGTTGCGCCCGGCCATGACCGCGCCGAGCGCGATGTCCGTGCCGGCGCCGAGCCGGGACAGCAGGGCGGCCACGGCCGCCTGCGCCACCATGAAGATGCTGGAGTCGTGGGCGCGGGCGAGTGCGGCGAGCTTGCGGGTCAGCTCGGCGGGGAAGCGGACGGGCACCTGGGCACCGCGGCTGCCGGACTCGGCCGAGCGCTGGCGGTCCAGGGGCAGTTCCAGTTCCTCCGGCAGGCCGGCCAGGGTCCGGCGCCAGTACGCGAGCTGCTGGGCGATGGCGCTCTGCGGGTCCTCCTCGTCGCCGAGCGCCTCGCGCTGCCAGAGCGTGTAGTCGGCGTACTGCACCGGCAGCGGGGTGAACCGCGGCGCGTGGCCCTCCAGTCGGGCGGCGTAGGCGGCGCCCAGGTCGCGGGCGAGCGGCGCCATGGAGGAACCGTCGCCCGCGATGTGGTGCAGGACCAGCAGCAGGACGTGCTCGCGCGGTCCGAGCTCCCACACGTGGACCCGCAGCGGAAGCTCGGTCGCGAGGTCGAAGTCGCGGGCGGCGGCAGCGGCCAGGGCCGCGTCCAGCTCGTCGGCGGCGATCGTGACGGGCTCCACCGGGACCCCCGCCTCCTCGATCCCGAGGACGTGCTGGCGGGGCACCCCGCCCGTGACGGGGAACACGGTGCGCAGGCTCTCGTGCCGCGTCACCACGTCCGACACGGCGGCGCCCAGGGCGGCGGTGTCCAGCTCGCCCAGCAGCCGGGCGGCCAGCGCGATGTTGTACCGGCCGCTGCTGTCCCCGACGGACTGGATGAACCACAGGCGCCGCTGCGCGTAGGACAGCGGGATCTGCTCCGGGCGCTCGACGGGCCGCAGGGCCGCGCGGGCGCCGTCCGCGTCCGCGAGCCGTTCGGCGAGGGCGGCGACGGTGGGTGCCTCGAAGACCGCCCGCACGGGGAGCTCCACCGCGAAGGCGGTGCGGATGCGGTTGACGAGCCGGGTGGCGAGCAGGGAGTGGCCGCCCAGGTCGAAGAAGCTGTGGTCGATGCCGACCTCGGGCAGGCCCAGTACCTCGCCGAAGAGCGCGCTGAGCTGGCGCTCCCGTTCGTCGCGCGGCGCGCGGCCCTCGCCCGCGTCGGCGAACTCGGGCTCGGGGAGCGCCCGGTGATCGACCTTGCCGGGGCCGGTCAGCGGGATCCGCTCCAGCTCGACGACCGCTGCCGGGACCATGTACTCGGGGAGCGCCTCGGCCACGTGCTGGCGCACGGCGCGCACGTCCACGCCGGCGTCGGACGCCGGCACGACGTAGGCCACGAGCCGCCGTCCGCCCGGGCCGCCGTCGCGCGCCTGGACCACGACGCGGTCGACGTCGGGGTGGCGGGCGATGACCGCTTCGATCTCGGCGGGCTCCACGCGGTAGCCGCGGATCTTGACCTGTCCGTCGGCGCGGCCGATGAACTCGAGCTCGCCCGCCCCGGTCCAGCGCACCACGTCGCCGGTGCGGTAGAAGCGCTCGCCCGGCGCGCCGTGCGGGTTGGCCACGAACCGCTCGGCGGTCAGCGCCGGCCGGTTCAGGTAGCCGCGGGCCAGACCGGCCCCGGCGAGGTACAGGTCGCCCGGCACGCCGGCCGGTACGGGCCGCAGGTTCCGGTCGAGCACGTACACCCGCCGGTTCCACAGCGGGGCGCCGATCGGCGGGCGCACCGCCCCCGCCAGCGGGCGGCTCATGGTGGCGCACACCATCGTCTCGGTCGGTCCGTAGGCGTTGATCATGCGCCGGCCGGAGGACCACTGCGCTATCTGGTCCGGCGGGCAGGGTTCGCCGCCGGTCACCAGCGTGCGCAGGCTGGGCAGTTCGTCGGCCGGCAACGTGGCCAGCGCGCCCGCCGCGAGCTGTACGTGCGTGATGTCGTTGCGCTGGATCAGGTGGGTCAGCTCGTCACCGACCGGCTGCTCGTTGCCCTCGGGGAGCACCAGGGTGGCGCCGCTGAGCAGGGTCATCGAGAAGTCCGCGACCGACACGTCGAAGCTGGGCGAGATCACCTGGAGCACCCGGCTGTCGGCGTCGATCGCCAGGTGCTGCGCGTGGGCGCCCACCAGGCTGGCGAAGCCCTCGTGGGTGACCAGTACTCCCTTGGGGCGGCCGGTGGTGCCCGAGGTGTAGATCGCGTAGGCGGGGTGGGTCACCGCCAGGGGCCGCACCCGGTCCGCGTCGAGGGGGTCGCCCGTCGCGGCGGCCGCCCACTCCTCGCCGACGTCCGGAGCGTCGATCAGCAGGGGCGGCGCCGCACCGGCCGCCGCGAGCGGGCCGGCGGCCGCGCTGGTGGTGAGGACCTGGACGGGGCGCGCGTCCCCCGTGACGAAGGCGATGCGCTCGGCCGGGTGGCCCGGGTCCACGGGGACGTAGACCGCGCCCGCCTTGAGGACGCCGAGGGTGACCGCGAGCCACTGCGGGGACCGGGGCACCGCCACGGCGACGGTGTCCTCGGGACCGACGCCCCGGGCGATGAGGAGGTGCGCCCAGCGGTTGGCGTGCTCGTTGAGCTCCGCGTAGGTGAGGGAGTGCTCCCCCGACACCACGGCGGTCGCCCGCGGGCTCGCCGCGACCCGGGTCTCGAAGAGCTCCGGGAAGGTGCGGGCGGGCGCGTCGTGGCCGGTGTCGTTCCACTCCTCCAGGACCTGGTGGCGCTCCGCGTCGGACAGGATCCGCAGGGCGTCCAACCGCTGCCCGGGATCGGCGGCGAACGCTTCGAGGATCCGCACCAGCCGGTCGCCGAAGCCGCGGACGGCGTCCTCCTCGAAGAGGTCGGGCCGGTAGGTCACCTTCAGGCCCATGGTGCGGGGGCCGTCCGAGGTGGACAGGCCGAGCGCGTAGTGGGTGCCCTCCTGGAGCGCGACGTCGACGACGCCGAGCCCCTGCGCGGACTCCTCCAGGCCGTCCGCGTCGACGGGGAAGTTCTCGAACACCGTCGCGGTGTCGAAGAGTTCTCCCAGCCCCACCCGGCTCTGGATCTCGGCCAGCCCCACGTACTTGTGTGCCAGGAGGTCCAGTTGGGAGCCCTGCAGGCGGCCCAGCAGGTCCAGCAGGGTGTCGCCGCGCTCGGCGCGGACGCGCACGGGCAGGGTGTTGATGAACAGGCCGACCATGGATTCCACACCCGGCAGTTCCGCGGGGCGGCCGTTCACCGTCTCGCCGAAGAGGACGTCGTCGCGGCCGGTCAGCCCGCCCAGGAGCAGGCCCCAGGCGCCCTGGACGACGGTGTTGCGCGTCAGTCCGTGGCGGCGCGCCTGGGCGGCGAGCGCCCCGGTGGCCGCCTCGGACAGCTTCACCTCGACCGTCGCGGGCCGCACGACGCCGCCGCTGGCCTCGGCCGGGGTCAGCAGGGTCGGCTCGTCGACACCCGCCAGTGCCTCGTCCCAGGCGGCCTCGGACGCCGAGCGGTCCTGCCCGGCCAGCCAGCCGAGGTAGTCCCGGTACGGGATCGGCGCGGGCAGGGCGCGGGCGTCGGCGTCGCGTCCGTACAGCTCGAAGAGCTCGCCCATCACCAGGGGGACCGACCATCCGTCGAGCAGGATGTGGTGGTTGGTGAGGACCAGGCGGTGCGCGTCCGGGCCCAGCCGGACCAGGGTGAAGCGGAGCAGCGGGGGGCGCCGCAGGTCGAACCGCCGGGCGAGGTCGTCGGTCAGGAGCCGGGTGAGGGCCGCCTCCTGCTCCGCCCCGGCGAGATCGCTCAGGTCGACCTCTTCCCAGGGGAGTTCCACCTCACGGGCGATGACCTGGAGCGACTGGCCGGAGCTGCCCGGCAGGAAGGCCGCGCGCAGGTTGTCGTGCCGGCCCAGCACGGCCCGGACCGAGTCCTTGAGCCGGTCGGCGTCCAGGTCGCCCCGGAGGTCGAGGGCCATCTGCACGTTGTAGACGTCCGCGCCCCGGTCGTCGTACCGGGCGTGGAAGAGCAGGCCCTCCTGGAGCGGGGAGAGGGGCAGGACGTCCACGAGGTCGGGCTGCGCGGCTTCCAGGTCCTCGATCTCGGCCTGGGTGATCCGCACCAGGGAGAGGTCGGACGGGCTCAGGCCGCCGGCCGCCGTGCCGTCGACGTGGACGACCAGGGCCTCCAGGGCCGTGAACCACCCGCGGGCCAGGCGCAGCATCTCCTCGTCGGAGAACAGCTCCTTCGGCCAGGTCAGCGAGACGGCCAGGCGCAGGCCGTCGGGGTGGGTCACCGCTCGGGCGTTGACGTCCAGCGCGTGCGGCAGCGCGAGTCCGGCCTCGGGCACGCCCTCCATGTCGTGGCGGAAGACGGGCGCGCCGTCGTCCTGCGCCGACCCGGCGGAGGTGCTGAGCCGGCCGAGGTAGTTGAAGCCGATCTGCGGCTCGGCGTAGCGGGCGAGCGCGCGGGCCGTCTGCGGGTTCAGGTGGCGCAGCATGCCGTAGCCGATGCCCTTGTCGGGCAGGGCGCGCAGCTGCTCCTTGACCGCCTTGAGCGCCGCGCCGATGGCGGCGCCGCCCGTGTGCAGCTCCGCGACGGGGGCCGCGCCGGGATCCAGGCGCACCGGGTACTTGCTGGTGAACCAGCCGACCGTACGGGAGAGGTCGACGCCGTCGACCAGTTCCTCGCGGCCGTGGCCCTCCAGGTCCACCAGGACCGCGGAGCCCTCGCCGCGCCCGGAGGTGCGGCGCCAGTCGGCGACGGCGATGGCCAGGGCGGTCAGCAGCACGTCGTTGACGCCCGCGTTGAAGGCGGCGGGGACCTTGCCGAGCAGCGGCTCGGTGACGGCGGCGGGCAGGCTCAGGCTGAGGACCGCGGAGGTACCCATCGTGTCCCGGTCCGGGTCGAGCGGGCGGGTGGTCAGCTGCGGGTCCGGGGTGGAGAGGATGTCGCGCCACAGGGGCAGCTCGCGCATGCGCTCGGGGTCGCTCGACAGCTCCGTGAGGTGCTGGGCCCAGCGTCGGAACGAGGTGCCGACCGGTTCGAGCTCGATCGGGCGGCCCGCGAGGACCGCCTCGAAGGCGGTTTCCAGGTCCGGTACGAGGATCCGCCAGGACACTCCGTCGACGACCAGGTGGTGGGCGACGATGGCCAGCTGGCCCGCGGCCTCGGGCCCCATGTCGAACCAGACGAAGCGGATCATCTGGCCCGCGTCGGGGTCCAGCTGGTCCTGTGCCCGCGCGGTCTCCCGGGCGGCGACCTCGTCCAGCTCGGCGTCGTCGGCGCCGGCCCGCACGAGTGCGCCCAGGTCGACCCGGAGCAGCCGGTCCCGCGCCGCCACCGTGCCCGCGGCGAGCGTCTCCAGCGACCAGCCGATGTCGCCGACGCGGGTCAGCACCATGCGCAGGGCGTCGTGGTGGTCGAGGACGCGCTGCACCACGGCGGTCACGAGGGACTCGTCCAGGCCCGGCGGGGCGGGCATGGCCATCGTCTGGTTGAACCGGTCCATGGAACCGCCGAGTTCACGGAGCCAGTCGATGATCGGCGTCACCAGCACGTCGCCGACGCCGTCCGTCTCGGTCACGGTCGCCGCGGTCACCGTTGCCTCGGCCGACTCGATAGCTGCCACGAGGGCCTCCACTGTCTTGTGTGTGAATACGTCCCGGGGACTGAAATGCAACCCCGCCTTACGCGCCCGACCCACCAACTGGATCGAAATGATGCTGTCGCCACCCAACTC
>NZ_JBVHUE010000038.1:0-23715 GCF_055565515.1 Streptomyces sp. NPDC028419
ATCCACACCGAACCCGGAAGGCCCTCACCCATTCAAGACGCCTCAGCCGAGACCTCCATCACCCGTCCACAACCTCCCGAGGCAATACAGCTAGGTGGAGCCGACCCAGGTGCCGACCGCGTAGGTCACGGCCATGGCCACCGCACCGCCCAACACATTCCGAAGCACGGCCCGCGAAACCCCCGCCGCCCCCAACCTCGCACTCACCCACCCACACAACGCGAGCGCGCACAACACCGCCCCCACCGTCACCGGCACCCGCCACCCCACCCCCGGCAACACGATCGCCAGCAACGGCAGCACGGCCCCGATCGTGAACGCGACCAGGCTCGCCAGCGCCGCGTGCCACGGGTTCGCCAGCTCGTCCGGATTGATCCCCAGCTCCACCCGGGCGTGCGCCCGCAACGCGTCCCGCTCCGTCAGCTGCTGCGCGGCCTCCCGCGCCACCTCCTCGCTCAGGCCGCGCGCCTCCAGCAGCCCGGCCAGCTCCGCCAGCTCCGCCTCCGGCTCCTCCTCCAGCTCCCGCCGCTCCAGCTCCAGCGCGGCCCGCTCCGAGTCCCGCTGGGAGCTGACGGACACGTACTCCCCCGCCGCCATCGACAGCGAGCCCGCCAGCAGCCCGGCGATCCCGGCCGTCAAGATGGCCGAGCGGCTCGTCGTCGCCCCGGCCACGCCCACCACGAGCCCGGCCGTGGAAATGATCCCGTCGTTGGCCCCGAGCACCCCGGCCCGCAACCAGTTGAGTCGGGTGCTGATGGCCCCGCTCTGCGATCCCTCGTCATCGTGCGTCACGGGTCCACTCTCCGGCACGCGCCCGCCCGGCGTGCGCGCCCACGCCCCTGGCACCAGGGTGGAGAGGTGAGACGAGGACGCGAGCAACCTGGCTGGCTGCGCGGGGAGCCCCCGCCGCGCTGGGCCCGCTTCGCACCCGCCGTCGCCCTCGTGGTGCTCGTGGCCGCCCAGGCCCTGACCCCGGGCAATGTGGAGCTGGGGTTCTTCCTGGCCGGACTGCCCCCGGTCGCGGCGTTCTCGTACGGGGCGACCGGCACCGCCTTCTTCGCCGCCCTGGTCCTGGCCCTGCTCGGCCTGCCGGGCCTCGGCGTCGGCCACGCCCGGGGCACCGACCTCGCCACCGTGGCCGCGATCGGCCTGCTCAGCGTGGTCATCGCCTGGGTGCGCAAGCGCCGGGACGCCCAGCTGGTCAGCGTCCGCACGGTGGCGGAGGCGGCCCAGCTCGCCGTGCTCCCGCCCGCACCGCCCGAGGTGGGCCCCGTCCGCTGCGCCGGGCTGTACCGGGCGGCCCAGCACGGCACCCTGGTCGGCGGCGACCTGTACGACGTACGGGCGGGCCCGCACGGGGTCCGCGCGCTCGTCGGGGACGTCCAGGGACACGGGCTGGCCGCGGTCGCCACCGTGGCGGCGCTGCTCGGCGCGTTCCGCGAGTCGGTGCTCGACGACACCGGGCTGGCCGCGGCCGCGGCCCGCCTGGACCGGCGCCTGCGCACCGACGCCGAGAACGCGGGGGACGCCGAGCTGTTCGCGACCGCCCTGCTGCTGGAGTTCCCGCCCGCGCTCGACCTCGTACGGGTCGTCTCCTGCGGCCACCCGCCGGCCCTGCTGCTGCGCCACGGCTCGGTCACCGAGCTGGCGGCGGAACCGGGCCCCCCGCTCGGGCTGGGGCTCTGGGACCTCGACCCGCCCCGCGTCGGCGTCACGGCGCTGCGCCCCGGCGACCGGCTGCTGCTGTACACCGACGGGGTGACCGAGGCGCGGGACGCGATCGGCGCGTTCTACCCCCTGGCCGACCGGGTGCCCGCCCTCCTGGCGGGCACCCCGGCGGACCTCGTGGGGCTGGCGGACGCCGTGTGGCGGGACCTGGTCCGCTTCACCGACGGCGGCCCGCGGGACGACGTGGCACTGCTCGTCCTGGCCGTCCCGGGGGCCGCGACGGGGCGGTGACGACTCGGTCCTGATCATGTGACCAAACCACGACAACCACCCATTTGGGCCTTTCCTCGTGTTTCCCTCGGTGATCACAGCTCACGCACCACCGCCGATCCGGAAACCGGGGAGCACGCATGAGGGCACCGCACAGGTACAAGCAGCGCATGGCCGCGGTCACGGCGGTCGCGGCCGCCGTCGGACTGCTGACCGGCGCGGTCCTCGGTACGGGCGGCCACGGCGACGGCCACGGCGCGACGGGCCGCCCGGATCGCAACGGTTCCGTCATCGAGGCCCCCGCCTCCGGCACGGTCTCCTCCGGCCTCGTCGTCACCCTCGACGACGATCCCGCCCCGCGGTGGACCACGAAGGCCCTCGGAAAGCCGCTGCCGTAGCTCAAGGAGCAGGACTACGACTTCGACTTCCCGAAGGCCCCCGGTACTTCGTGGCCGCCGACGGCCGGTGGGCTCAGCCGGCCTGGCGGATGAACGTCCGGACCATCCGGCAGGTGACGTTGGACGGCCGGTGGATGCCCACCCGCACCGCCATCGTCCGGATCTTCCGGTTCGTCGCGCGCTTGGCGTCGTACGTCCCCGTGTCGAGCAGGGAAATCGCCAGCCGCATCGCCTTGAGACGGCGGTTGTGGCTCTCGTACCACTCACGGGGCAGACCCGCGGGCAGTGGCTTCTTCTTGGGCATAGAAATGATCGCGGCAGCGGCCATCTACAGCCTCCCAAACGGTAGTTGGCTTCCTGTCGTGCTTCTACGATTTTACTGGGGACCACTGACAAAAGCCCCTGGCCAGACCGCCCTCGCTAGGCTTCGGCCATGGAGATCTGGATCAACCCCGCCTGCTCGAAGTGCCGCAGCGCGCTCACCCTCCTCGACGCCGAGGGCGCCGACTACACGGTGCGGCGCTACCTGGACGACGTACCGTCCGAGGACGAGATCCGCGCGGTGCTGGGCCGCCTCGGCCTGGAGCCGTGGGACATCACCCGTACGTCCGACCCGCTCGCCAAGGAGACCGGCGTGCGGGAGCTGCCGCGCGAGGCGACCGACGCCGCGCGGGCCCGCTGGATCACCCACCTCGCGGCGCACCCGAAGCTGATCCAGCGCCCGATCATCACGGCCGACGACGGCACCGCCCTCGTGGCCCGCACGGACGAGGCCGTCCGCGAGGCCCTCTCCCGGCACGCCTGACCCGGGCGCGCACAAACCCGCTGGCCGGGGGCGCCGGCGGGCGCGTAGCGTCGGTGCGCGTGACTCCTTCCCTGCGCACCGCACGCCTCGCCCTGGACCCGTACGCACCCGAGGACGAAGAGGACTTCGTCGCCCTCTTCCAGGACGAGCGGGTGTCGCGGTGGATGGGCGAAGGGCCCGTGCCGGAGGCCGACGACCGGGCCCTGTTCGGGCGGATCTTCACGAAGGTCTACTCCGGGAAGCTCTTCGACGTCTGGGCCGTCCGCCGCGACGGCCGCCTCGTGGGCCACGCCGAGATCAAGCCCACCGCCGAGAGCGGCGGCCACGAGATCATCTACGCCCTCTCCCCCGACGCCTGGGGCGCGGGCCTCGGCACCGAGATCGCCGAGGCGCTCATCGCGTACGCCACCACCACCCTCGCCCTGACCGAGGTCCACGCCACGGTCGCCGCACAAAACGCGGCCTCCCTGGCCCTGTTGACCCGCATCGGCTTCACGCACACCAAGGACATCCCCGAACCCGACGGCAGCACGACCCGACTGTTGAGTCGGGGGTTGGGGTAGGGGGCGGGGCGGTGGAGGGGCACGCGGCTTCGCCGCGTTGGGCGGGGGCTTCGGGTGGGGCGGGGTCGGGGAGGTCCCGGGGGCTGCCCGCCAGTTCAACTGTCTCTCCGTGCCGGGGCGACCTGTCAAGGGCGCTCCCTGCGGTCGCGTCGCTGCGCGATGGCCTGCGGCCACCCTTGACAGGCCACCCCGTCACGGAAAGCCAAGAACTGTCGGGAAGCCCCCGGAGGAAGGGCAGGGGGGACCGACATCTCCGACCGGGGTTCCGGGCGCCTGGGGCGGGGGCTCCGAGTGCGGCCATGCCGCGCCCTCCGGGCGAACAGCAACCGACACAAGCCACAAGCACGCTCTCAGATCGCTACGCGCTTCTCCGAGAGAAGCGTCTGCGAGCTGTTTTGGGCTGATTTGGGCTGGTGGGGGGTGCGGGAGGGGTGGAAGCTCGGCCCCACCGAGCAGGAGTCGGGTCAGGTGACGGTGGGGACTCAACACCCCTCCAAGATGCCCTATATATGGGCATTTGGAGGCTGTCTGCGAGGGGCGGACGGCCTCAGACCCGCCCCATGCTCGGTCTCGCCGAGTTCTCAACCCACACCGCCTGCAGGTGCGCCTCGAACGGATCCTCGGCAGGGATCTTGGGAGGGGTCAGGCAGGGTCATCACCCTCCCAGCGGAGCAGGTCGCCCGGCTGGCATTCCAGCGCCTCGCAGAGTGCGGCGAGTGTCGCGAAGCGCACCGCCTTGGCGCGGCCGTTCTTGAGCACCGCCAGGTTGGCGGGCGTGATTCCCACCCGATCCGCGAGGTCACCCACGGACATCTTCCGCCTGGCCAACATCACGTCGATGTCGACGACGATCGGCATCAGATCACCTCATCCAACTCTGCCTGCATCTGCGACGCTTCGACGTCGCGCGCGACGGCTTGGGCGAGCAGCATCCGCAGTACGAGCACGATGAGCGCCACGCCCAAGATGGCCAGGCCGATCCCGCCCATGATGACCGTGACACCCGGATCCTCACGCTGGCCGGGCGCATTGATCGCGGTGACCGTGAACCACAGGAGGGAAAGCGCCACGATCGCACCGATCACGGCGTCCACGTACCGGAAGGCCGCATGGGAGAAGACCGTTCCACGTCGCACCATCGTCACCAACCGCCACACACTGACCAGGGCAACCTGCGCCGCCAACATGCCCAGGACAACGATCACGCGCAGCGGAGTCAGCGGGAGCGACTCGTCGTCCGCGCCGGTGACCAGCACCCACACCATCCCCACCTGAACGAGCAAAGTGCCGGTCAGCAACACCCCGAGCACAACCCGAAGCGCACCCACAGCCAGCTTCCCCATGCCCCACCCCTCCATCCGACCATCCAGCCATCCAGCCATCCAGCCATCCGGCTACCCCTCTATCGACCCATCAGCCCATCGGCCCATCAAGCCATCAACCTGTCGATCCATCGAATGACGATGGCAATCTATCGAGAATCGATAGATCAGGCAAGGCGCTCCCACCCAAAACAGCTCGCAGACGCTTCTCTCGGAGAAGCGCGTAGCGATCTGAGAGCGTGCTTGTGGCTTGTGTCGGTTGCTGTTCGCCCGAAGGGCGCGGCAAGGCCGCTCTCAGAGCCTCCGGCGCATCGCTCGCAACGGGGCCACATGGGAAAGGTCCCCCCTGCCCTTCCTCCGGGGGCTTCCCGACAGTTCTTGGCTTTCCGTGACGGGGTGGCCTGTCAAGGGTGGCCGCAGGCCATCGCGCAGCGACGCGACCGCAGGGAGCGCCCTTGACAGGTCACCCCGGCACGGAGAGACAGTTGAACTGGCGGGCAGCCCCCGGGACCTCCCCGACCCCGCCCCGCCGAAGCCACAGGCAACCGCGGCGAAGCCGCGTGCCACCCCACCGCCCCGCCCCCCCTACCCCACCCGCCGCGCCAGTTCCGCCGCGGCCGTGAACGGGAGGGCGTGGTGGGAGGTTCCGGGGATTACGGCGACCAGCGCGTCCGGCACCGCCTCGGCGGCGGCGCGCGCCGCGCGGTCGGCGACGTGGCACCGGGCCTCCCCGGCGAAGAGCGCCAGCAGCGGCACCCCCGCACCCGCGCCGCCGCCCAGCAGCGGGCGCGGCCCCGTCACCGGCCGGGCGGTCGGGAAGCCGGCGGCGGCCGTGCGCATCCGCAGCCAGGCCGGGTCGAGCGCGGCGCCCCCGGTCTCCCAGGCCAGGAAGGAGCGGATCCGCTCCGGCGTGGGGCGCAGCAGCATCGGCAGGGCCCGCGCCACGTAGCCGGGGCGCAGCCCGGCGAACACCTGGGTGGGGTCGAGCAGCACCAGCCGGCGCAGGCGTTCGGGCCGCCGGGCGGCGTAGTGCGCGGCGATCCACCCGCCGTAGGAGTACCCGCCGAGCTCCACGACCGCCTCCCCCAGCCCGTCGAGGACGGCGTCGAGCCACTCGACCAGGTCCTCCACCGTGCGCAGGGGCCGCCCCTCGGCCGGCACGCTCAGGCCGGGTTCGCCCACCAGGTCCACGGCGTGCACCCGACGTTCCCGTGCGAGCCCGGCCCGCAGGCACTCCCCCCACACCAGCGACGAGGTACCGCCGCCGGGAAGCAGCACGAGCGGCGGAGCCCCTTGCGGGCCGACGCTGTTGACGCGGGTGGAGCCGTAGGGAGTCGCGAGCGCGCGCACGCCGACCACCCCCGGCCCGGACCACTGGCGGAGCGCGTCCTCATACGCGGCACGAAATCCCGCACGAAATCCCGCACCACGACCGACATCGGAGCGTTCACCACCGGAGCGTTCGCCATCGGAGCGTTCGCCATCGGAGCGTTCGGACATGATGATCGACTCCATCCCCTCGATGAGCGATAATCTCGCTGAGCGAGATATCTCTATCCGTGCCGGATCCTAGGCGGAGGCGCCATGCCCGACAACCCGAACCCGGACCACGGTCCTGCCCCCCGCCCCGCCCCCGACCCCCTAGAGGCCGTCCACCTGCTCCGGGCCGTCTCCGTCGAGTTCGGGCTGCGCCAGGCGGAGTTCGGGGCCGCTCACGGCATGCACGCGACCGACGTCCGGGCGCTGATCTGTCTGCTGGACGCGGCGCGCGCGGGGGAGAGTGCGACCGCGGGGTTGCTGGCCGCCCGGCTCGGTCTCAACTCGGCCGGTACGACCTCCGTGATCGATCGGCTGGAGCGGCTCGGCCACGTCACCCGGAGCCGGGACCGGGTCGACCGGCGTCGGGTGCTGCTCCAGGTCTCCCCCGAGGCCGTCCGGCTGGGCCGGGCCGCCTTCGGCCCGCTGGTCGACGGGCTGGTCGAGCTCCTCGGCACCTTCGACCCCGCCGAGCGCGCCGCCGTCACCCGGTTCCTGAGCGCCGCCCGAACGGCCCTCGCCCCGTGACCGGCCGCCCGCCCCAGGACCCGACCCCGGCCGCCGGGGCCACCACCGGCGCCGACCTCCACCTGGACCTCCCGCCGGACGGCCCGCGTCGCACCGTGCTCGCCCGGGCGTTGCGCGACGCCGTCCGCAGCGGCCGCCTGGCGGCCGGGACGCGGTTGCCGCCCTACCGTTCCCTCGCCGCCGACCTCGGGGTGGCCCGGGGCGCGGTCTCCGACGCCTACGCCGAGTTGGTCGCCGAGGGCTGGTTCACCGCCCGCCAGGGCTCCGGGACCCGGGTCGCGGAGGGGGTGCCGGTGCGTGCGGCGCGTTCCGCGTCCGGGCCGGCGCCGGCGCCCCGGGCGCACGCGTACGACCTGACCCAGGGCAAGCCCGATCCCGCCTCCTTCCCGCGCGGCGCCTGGGCCGCGAGCGCGCGGCGGGCCCTGGCCGCGGCTCCGGACGACGCCTTCGGGCCCGGGGACCCGCGGGGGCGCCCGGAGCTGCGGCGGGCGCTGGCCGAGTACCTGGCGCGGGCGCGGGGGGTGCGTACCGACGCGGAGCACGTCGTCGTCTGCGCGGGTTTCGCCAACGGCCTGCGCCTGCTGGCGGGGTTGCGGCCGCGGGACTGGGCGGTGGAGGAGTACGGGCTGCCGTTCCACCACGGGATCCTGGCCGCCGCGGGCGTGCGGGCGCACCCCGTCCCCCTGGACGGGGACGGGGTCCGGACCGACGCGCTGCCGGCGCGGGCGCGTACGGTCCTGCTCACCCCGGCGCACCAGTTCCCGACCGGCGGGCCCCTGCTCCCGGCGCGCCGCACGGCGGCCGTGGAGTGGGCGCGGTCCACCGGCGGCGTGATCGTGGAGGACGACTACGACGGGGAGTTCCGCTACGACCGCAAGCCGGTCGGCGCCCTGCAGGGCCTGGCGCCGGAGCAGGTGGTGCACGCGGGCTCGCTGAGCAAGAGCCTCTCCCCCGCCCTGCGGCTGGGCTGGCTGGTCCTGCCGGGCGCGCTGGTCGGGCAGGTCGTGGCGGCGAAGGGGCTGCGGGAGTCCTGGACGAGCGCCGTGGACCAGCTGACCTTCGCCGACTTCCTGGACTCGGGCGCGTACGACCGGCACGTCCGCCGCATGCGCCACCGCTACCGCGACCGCCGCGACCACCTGGCCGCCACCTTGGCCCGGCGGGCCCCGCAGGTCCGGGTCACGGGGATCGCGGCGGGCCTGCACGCCGTCCTCGAACTCCCGCCGGGCACGGAGTCGGCGGCCCTGGCGGCGGCGCGGGGGGCGGGCCTGCTGCTGGACGGCCTGTCGGAGTACCGCCATCCCGCGGCCGGGCCGCTCGGGAGCGCTCAAGAGGGCCTGGTCGTGGGCTACGCGGGCTTGGGCGACCGGGGGTTCGCGGAGGCCGTCGAGGTCCTGGCGGGGGCGCTGGGCAGTATGTGATCCACGACTCCTCGTTCGGATTGATCTTGCGAAGACGGGATCTCATCTTGCAGTGTTCTGTTCAGGCCGAAGAATATTCAGAACTGAGTATTCGGAACCTCACCTGGAGGGGACACGCGCATGACCACGTACGCGACCAGCGAGCGCCCGGCGCTGTACGAGATGTTCGACGAGCGGTTCCGGACCGGCCGGTGCATGAACGGCGACGCCGACCTCGAAGTCCTCCACACCGGCTGCCGGTGGGCCGAAGGGCCCCTCTACCTGCCCGCTTGGCGGCAGTTGGTGTGGAGCGACATCCCCAACGACCGGATGCTGCGCTGGGACGAGGAGACCGGCACCGTCAGCACCTTCCGCCGCGCGGCCGGGCACACCAACGGCAACACCCTCGACCGGCAGGGCCGCCTGATCACCTGCGAGCAGGGCAACCGCCGGGTGACCCGGACCGAACACGACGGCACGATCACGGTGTTGGCCGACCACTGGCAGGGCAAGCGGCTGAACAGCCCGAACGACGCGACGGTCCGCTCCGACGGCTCGATCTGGTTCTCCGACCCCGACTTCGGCATCACCAGCGACTACGAGGGCCACCGGGCGCAGAGCGAGATCGGCGCCAACAACGTCTACCGCATCGACCCCGGCACCGGTGAGGTACGGCTGGCCGCCGACGGCTTCGGCGCCCCGAACGGCCTCGTCTTCTCGCCCGACGAGCGGCAGCTCTTCGTCTCCGACACCCGGGCCGGGCGCATCCGCGTCTTCGACGTGCGCGAGGACGGCACCCTGTCGGACGGCGCCGTCTTCGCCGAGGCCGGGGCCCGCGGCGGGGCCCGCTTCGACAACCTCCGCTTCGACGACGGCGGGCGGCTCTGGGTGGCCGCCATGGACGACGGGGTGCACTGCTACGACCCCGACGGCACGCTCATCGGACGGCTGCGCGTCCCCGAGGCGGTGTCCAACATCGCGTGGGGCGGGGCCAAGCGCAACCGGCTCTTCATCACGGCCGAGACCAGCCTCTACTCCGTGGTCATGGCCGTCACCGGCACCCACCCCACCGGCCCGGGCCGCCGCCCCTGGCTCGACGGGGGCTCCCGATGACCCCGACGGACCCGGCGGACCCGGCGCTCCCCGACCCCGACGAGGACCGGTCCGCACCCGGCTGGGCGGCGACGTGCGCCTGGGTGGCCGGCGGGCTGGCCACCGGGGAGCGCATCGAGGCGGTGACGCCGCTGCGCGGCGGCTGGACCTCACGGATGCGCCGGCTGGAGATCGCCGGTCCGGCCGGTCGCCGCACGCTCGTCCTGCGCTCCTTCATCAAGCCGTTCTACGCCCGGCACGCGCAGGGGCTGCTGCACCGCGAGGCGGACGTCCTGCGGCTGCTGGCGGGTACGGAGGTCCCCGCGGCCGGGTTCGTGGCGGTCGACGCCGCGGCGCGCCACTGTGACCACCCGTCCCTGCTGATGACCCTGCTGCCCGGGACCGTGCGCGTCGCGGACGACGCGGAGGCCGATCGGCGCGCCGGGCTGCTGGCCCGCCAGTTGGTGGCCGTGCACGGGCTGTCGGTGCCGGCGGCGGAGCGGCCCCGCGACTACGAGGCGTGGACCTCCGCCGAGCGGGTGCGCCCGCCCGCGGACACCGGGCGGCCCGAGCTGTGGCGGCGGGCCGTCGACGTCATCCGCCGGGACCCGCCCGCGTACCGCCCCCGCTTCCTGCACCGGGACTTCCATCCCGGCAACGTCCTCTTCACCGGCAGCGGCGCCGGACTGCGGATCAGCGGGGTCGTCGACTGGGTGGAGACCTCCTGGGGCCCCGCCGACCTGGACGTCGCGCACTGCTCGACGACGCTGGCCCTGCTGTACGGCGTGCCGTCGGGCATGGCCTTCGCCGACCGGTACGCGGCGGCCGGGGGCGTCCTGGCCGGGGACCGCGCCGCCCACCTGTACTGGCGCCTGTTGGACGCCCTGGCCTTCGCCCCGGACGCCGAGAAGGTGGCCGGACCCTGGCACGACCTCGGCCGCACGGACCTGACCCCGGCCGTGCTGACCGGACGTCTGGAGGACTACGTCCAGGCCCTCTTCGACCGGTACGAGCGCACCTGACCCCGCTCCACCGTCCGCGACCTCGTACGCTGATCACCACAAAGGGGACTTATACCCACAAAGGGACACCACCCAAAAGGACACCGATGAGCGACATCACCCCCGCCGCGCCCGCCCCCGCCTCCCCACCCCCGCTCCCCCGACCCCACCGGGGCGCCGACTGGATGTTCGGCGGGGTGTACGGAACGGTGCTGGCCAGCGGGTTGCTGGCGGCGCTGGACCAGAAGGGCGGCGAGTCCACTCCGTACTACGACGCCAGCTGGGTGCTGGTGACCGCCGCGACCGCCGCCCTCGCACACGGGTACTCGCACCACATGACCACCCACCGGGACGGCTCGGCGGGCCACCGGTGGCGGCTGTTGGCGCGGGCGATGTTCAACGAGTGGCCGATGATCGCGGCCACCCTGCCCACCGTGGTCCTCCTGCTGCTGGCCGACGCGATCGGCTGGGACTCGCACGGGGTGACGGCGGTCGGGCTCGGCCTGAACACCGCGCTGCTCTTCGCGTGGGGGGCCGTGGTCGCGATCCGGGTCGGCTACCGGCTGAGCTCGGCGCTGCTGATCGGAGCGGCGGACGCCACGATCGGACTGGTGATCATCGTGGCGAACGCGCTCATCAAATAGCGGCCGGAGCCACCCCTGCACCCCGCGTCCCGCGCCCTACGCCCAGACCTGGGACTCCGCCTCCGCGAGGATCTCGGTCAGCCGGGCCCCGAAGGCCGCGTCCCGCGGATCCGGCACGCCCGTGCGCGCCGAGGTCAGCAGGGCGTCCAGGGCGCGGCCGTAGGCGCCCGGTACGTCGCTCCAGTCCGGGAGGCCGTGGACGCCGGCCGCGCCGCGCAGTTCCAGGCCGACCCCGGCGGCGGCAGCGGGGGCGCCGAGGCTGAGGGTGGCCGTGCTGGCCGCGCCGGAGGTGTGCAGGAGCGCCAGCTGGACGACGTCGGAGGGGCCGCGCGCGGCGGTGACCCGGACCACGTCGCCCAGGACGGGGATGAGGACGGACAGGGCGTGCGGGCCCACGTCCCACAGGCCGCCCTTCTCCTTGCGCCAGGGCGAGTCGGCGTACGCGCTGGGCGCGCCGTCGGGCGGGAAGACCGCGCCGAGCCAGTGGGCGCTGGCGGTGAACCAGCCGTCGCGGGCGGCCTGTTCCTCGACCCAGCGGGCGGTGGGCTGGGCGAAGCGCAGGGTGAGGAAGACGATGGAGGCGACCTGGTGGCGCGCGGCGGCTTCGGCCACGGCGCGGGCCTGCTCCACGTCGGTGGCCACCGGTTTGTCGAGCAGCAGGTGGCAGCCGGCGGCTGCCGCGCGGACGGCCAGCGGGGCTTGGACGTCGGGGGGCAGGGCGAAGGCCACGACGTCACAGTCGGCGAACAGGGCGTCGGGGTCTTCGTACACCTTCACCCCGTACTCGCCCGCCAGTTCGGCGGCGGCTTCGGGCCGTCGCCCCCAGATCCCGGCGAACGTGGAGCCGGTGTGCGCGGCCAGGGCGGGGGCGTGGGTGCGGCGGGCCCAGGGGCCCGTACCGAGCAGGCCCACGCGGGGCGGGGCCCCTGCGGGCAGGTCGGAGCCGTCACTCGCCGAAGTCAAATCATACGAAATGCTCACGCGCCCAGTCTGCCCGACGCGCACGCCGCCCGGGCGGACGCACGCCCACGCGCCCCCGCGCCCACCCCTGGCCGTAAACACCGGTAACACGGGGTTCACACATGGGCAACGGAAGAGAAATCGCGAGCGGGCACGCTGCGGTCATCACCGCGGTCAACGCAGCACCCGCAGAGTCTGAGGACGGTCCCGTGAGCTACAAGGCTGAGTACATCTGGATCGACGGCACCGAGCCGACGGCCAAGCTTCGCTCCAAGACGAAGATCATGTCGGACGGCGACGAGCTGCCGATCTGGGGCTTCGACGGATCGAGCACGAACCAGGCCGAGGGCCACGCCTCCGACCGGGTGCTCCAGCCGGTGTTCTCCTGCCCGGACCCGATCCGCGGCGGAGCCAACCTCCTCGTCCTGTGCGAGGTGCTGAACATCGACATGACCCCGCACGAGTCGAACACCCGCGCCCTGCTGCGCCCGGTCGCCGAGAAGCACGTCGCGCAGGAGTCGATCTTCGGCATCGAGCAGGAGTACACCTTCTTCGACGGCGTCCGCCCCCTCGGCTTCCCGGTCGGCGGCTTCCCCGCGGCCCAGGGCGGCTACTACTGCGGTGTCGGCTCGGACGAGATCTTCGGCCGGGAGATCGTCGAGAAGCACCTCGACCACTGCCTCGCGGCCGGCCTGAGCATCTCCGGCATCAACGCCGAGGTCATGCCCGGCCAGTGGGAGTTCCAGGTCGGCCCCGTCGGCCCGCTGGAGGTCTCCGACCAGCTGTGGATCGCGCGCTGGCTGCTCTACCGCACGGCCGAGGACTTCAACGTCTCGGCGACCCTGAACCCCAAGCCGGTCAAGGGCGACTGGAACGGCGCGGGCGCGCACACCAACTTCTCGACGAAGGCGATGCGCGAGGACTACCGCGCGATCATCACCGCCTGCGAGTCGCTGGGCGAGGGCTCCAAGCCGCTGGACCACGTCAAGCACTACGGCGCCGGCATCGACGAGCGGCTGACCGGCCTGCACGAGACCGCCCCCTGGAACGAGTACAGCTACGGCGTCTCCGACCGCGGCGCCTCGGTCCGCATCCCGTGGCAGGTGGAGAAGGACGGCAAGGGCTACATCGAGGACCGCCGCCCGAACGCCAACGTCGACCCCTACGTGGTGACCCGCCTGATCGTGGACACCTGCTGCACCGCCCTGGAGAAGGACGGCCTGGTCTGAGACCGACCCGCCCATCGACGACGGCGCCCGCCGACCCCCGCGACCGCGGTGGGTCCGGCGGGCGCCGTTGTCAGTGGGGCGTGCCACCGTGGTTCCCATGACGGGGACCACGGGGATCACGGGAACGGCGTTGGCGATCAGGATCGGGACGGAGCTCGGCGAGGCCCACGTGCGGCCCGGGCACGGCGAGTTGGAGCGGCTGGCGGAGCGGATCGGCGCGGACGGGGACCGCTTCCTCGTCGTCGAGCGGATCCCGAGCGATCCCGACGTCTACGTGCAGGTCTGGCACGACGCGGCGGACGCCGGGCCGCGGACCTACCAGTTGGAGCATCGCGACGGTGACCCCGGGCGCCACTTCCGCACCTACCCGCGCGGCGCTCGGGAGGTCGGCGCGATGCTGGCCGGCTGGGCGCGCGGGGACGCGGACTGGGATCGGGGGACGGCCTGGGAGCACGTCCCCTTCCCGGCGACGCGGACGGCTCCGCCGCTCGACGCCACCGTGCGCGGGGAGTTGGAGCAGCGGGTCCGCCTCGCGCTGCGGTGCGGTTACGACGGGCGGCCCGAGCTGACCGAGCTGGCCGAGGACTACCTGGTGGACGGTCCGGTGCGCCCGGTCTCCGCGGCGCAGGCCGCCGAGCTGGTGGTGCGGCTGTGGCGGGAGCGGGTCGCGGAGCAGGCGGGCTGGGTCGGCGAGACCGATCCCGAGCGCGTGTCGCGGGCGTTCGCGGCGTTGGAGGCCGCGGGGATCACCGCCCGGGAGGACTTCGCCTGTTGCCGCGGCTGCGGCCACGCGGAGATCCGGGGCGCCGGGGCCGAAGGGGCGCGCGGCTTCGTCTTCTTCCACCGCATGTGCACCGAGGGCGCCGCGCAGGGCGGTGACCTCATCCTGATCTACGGGAGCTTCGGGGCGAGCGGGGGAACGCAAGCCTGGGAGGCGTCGACCGCGGCGGTGGGCCGCGAGGTGGTCGCCGCCCTGGCGGAGGTGGGACTGCGGTGGCTCTGGGACGGATCCGCCCAGGATGCGATACGCGTGACGGGCCTGGACTGGCGCAAGCGGCTGGCCCGCTGACGGTTTGTCCGGTATTGATGCGGTGCCGTGCGGCCATGATCACGGAATTTGAGATTCCGATCCAGCAGATGAGACGGGGTCTGCCCTACGCCTCCGACATCTGCTTGAATGGCCGCATGGCCGGCTACCCGCACTACTCCTCGACAGGTCGCAGCGACCTCGAGCCGTTCTGGCCTTCCCGTCAGGATCACGATTTCGACCGGGTGTGTTGCCGCGCGAAGAACGCGCCGGCCCTCTAAAGCCTTCCGGAACCTCTGTACCAGACCTTCCCGAAGGCCTTCGGTCTGCGCGGTACGACGACGCACGTCTCCTGCCGACTCCCCCGCGTGAAAGAGCTGACCACTCATGGCGAACACCCGTACCCTCTCCACCGCTGCGACCGCCGCGACCGCCCACCGCCCCTACCCGCCCAGTACGAACCCCAGCCCCCGCCACCGGCTGCGCGCCGTCGACCGGGACGAGGTCGCCCGCGTGGTGGACCTGCTGCCGCCCGGCGCCACCTGGCTGCCCGCACCCCAGCACACCGTGCCGACGCTGCCGGGCCAGCCGCCGATGGTCGGCTACCTGGTGCTCGTACCGGCCGATCACCAGCAGCCGCCGATCGCCTTCGCCCCGTCCCCGTTCGCCACGACCCCCTTCGGCCCGGGCACCCCGGCCCGGGCGGCGGCTCCCGCCGCCCCGGCCATCACGGGCGACGCGCTCGTCCGGATCGACCCCGAGCAGCGCACGGCCGAGGTCGACGGCGAGGTGCTGGACCTGACGTACCTGGAGTTCGAGCTGCTGGCGCACCTGGTGGCGAACCCGCACCGGGTGCACAGCCGTGACCAGCTGGTCACCACGGTGTGGGGCTACGGCCACGTCGGCGACGGCCGGACCGTGGACGTCCACATCGCCCGGCTGCGCCGCAAGCTGGGCGCGGCGAACCGCGGCGCGATCCAGACCGTGCGCCGGGTGGGCTACAAGTACGCCCCCTGAGCGCTCGTGCGCAGTCGGCCGAAGTGAACTGAACTGGTACCGACGGTGGGCCCGTGCTTCGCGAGGGGAGGCACGGGTCCACCGTTCGTCCGTACGAGACCCCGTAGGGGGCCTACACGGCCGGCGCCCCGCGTCGGGCCCTGGCCCGGCCGACCGCGCCGAGGACCATGTCGACGGCCAGGAAGCCCAGCAGGCTGATCCCGAGCAGCGGCACGAACCAGCCGACCACGGCCGTGACGGCGGCCAGCGGCAGCAGCACCGTCAGCGGCGCCTTGCGCCAGGCGCCGCGCGGCTGGGCCCGGCCCACGGACAGCGCGCGGTCCTTGGTCGGCCGGCGCAGCCACCACATCCGGTAACCCCAGAAGACCAGGAACATCAGGGCGAGTCCGAGCGCCGCCAGCGCGAGCTGGTTGACCAGACCGAAGAGCAGCCCCATGTGCCCGTCGATGCCGAAGCGGGTCAGCTTGGCGAGCAGCGGGTAGTCGGCGAAGCGCAGCTCGTCCATGACCGCGCCGTCGGCGGGGTCGACGGAGACGGCGTCGAGGTGGACCGGGACCGTGCGGTCCCGCTCCTTGATGACGTACCCCTTGCCCTGGGCGGGCAGGGTCACCTGGAGCTGCTCGGTGACCCCGGCCGCGCGGGCGGCCGCGACGGCCCTGTCGATGCCGACGTCGGGCCCGACGGGCATGATCATCTGGCCGTTGGCGTCGATCTGGTGGTTCGCGTGCTCGTCGCCGCCGTCGTCGGCGCCGCCCTTGAGCTTGGCGGAGACGGACGGCGTGGCGCCGCCCAGCTGGTCCTGGAGCTGCCCGATGTTCTCACCGGCGTACTTCGACCAGGTCAGGCCGGTGGCCGACAGGGCCACCAGGCCCACGACGGCCCACAGGCCGACGGTGCCGTGCCACGACAGGGTGCGGCGGCGGCCGGTGGCCGCGCGGTCCGGCAGGACCAGGTCCGCCCGGCGCTTGCGGGTCCGGCCGATCCACAGCGCGAGTCCGCCGAGGGCGACGACCCAGAGCCAGCTCGCGGCCAGCTCGCTGTAGTTGCGCCCGATCTCGCCCAGTTGGAGGTTGGAGTGGAAGGCGCTGAGCCAGGCGCGCAGCGGCAGCGCGTCGCCGCTCGTGGCCAGTTGGCCCCGCACGTCGCCGGTGTAGGGGTCGACGAAGACGGTGAGCGTCTCGCCGTCCGCGAGCCCGGGACTCTTCATGATCACTCGGGTGGTGGCGTCCGCCTCGGGCGCCGGCCAGACGCCGGTGACCTCGCCCTTGGGCGCGGCGCCCTTGGCCGCCTGGACCTGTGCGCTGAGCGGCAGGACGTGCTGGCCGACCCGGGCGACGGTCAGCTCGTCGGAGTAGACCACCTTCTCCGCCTGGAAGGAGAGGGCGTACATCAACCCCGTCGCGGCGGCGACGAAGAGCAGCGGGGCGACGAGCAGCCCGGCGTAGAAGTGCATGCGCAGGACGAGCGGGCGCAGGCCCGCCCAGGCGCCGCGCCGCCGGGCCTCGGGAGTGGGTGCGGGCGCGGCGGCGGGGGCGCCGGCGTCTCTGAGTTCTTCAATGGACATGACGGTCCTAGGTGTTGGCGAAGACAGGGGGAAGCGGCCCCAGGTCTCGCCGGATCGCCGGTCAGGCGCAGGCAGGACGGCCGGGGGCCGTGGCACGGGTGGTCGGCCACCCGGGTGGTCCGCGCCTGACGGCGTCATGGGCGTGGGCGGCCCCGCGCAGCGCGCGCGGCGGCTCCGGCGTGCGGGGGCGCACGGGGCGTGCGGGCGTGTGGGGGCGGTGCGCCCCCACGAGCGCCAGCGCCCGGCGCAGCGGCGCGGCCGCGACGACGGCGAGCGACCCCAGCGCGCGGGCGAGCCGGAAGACGGCGGCTTCGCCCCAGGCGAGCCAGATCGCGCAGAACAGGGCGGCGAGCACGTGGGCGGCGATCATGCCGAGCCCGCCGTGCCCGGCCATGGCACCCATGCCCGACATGGCGTCCATCCCCGGCACGGCGTCCATGCCGGGTATCGCGCCCATGCCCGGCATGCCGTCCACCCCGGGAATCGCGCCCACGCCCGGCATGGCATCCATGCCCGGCACGGCGCCCATCCCGGGCATGGCGGCCATGTCCGCCGCGGCGCCGTGCTGCATGCCCGCGGTGCCGTGCTGCATGCCCGCGGTGCCGTGGTACATGCCCGCGGTGCCGTGGTGCATGCCGGCCATCCCCGGCAGGTCGATCACGGGGGCCGCGCGGCCGGTCGTCGCGGTCGGGGCCGCGGCTGCGGCCCCGTGCGGCTCGCCCACCGCGGAGAAGATCAGGTGGAGCACGCCCTGGACGGCGACGAGCGCGGCCCCTATGACCACGCCCCCGCGCCGCCGCCCGGCGCCCAGCCAGGCGAGGGAGCCCGTCACCCCGAATGCGGCCAGAAGGCCAGGAGCCGGAAGGTCATGGCCAGACATGTACGAATGCCCCAAGGCGGCCAAAGCGACACACACCGCCGCGAACATCGCGGCCCGCGTACGGCGCATCGGCGCGGGGGCAGGTGACATGGTCCGCACATGTTCCCACCCCGTCGCGCGGCACGGGAACGGCGGTACCGGTTGCGCGGGCCACGTACCCATGGACGATCATGGTCGGGTGAATCCACTACTGCTGGGGCCGGTCTACACCGGCGGCGTGCAGCTCGGCGCCTACGCGCTGGAGCGGCTGGGCGAGCGGGAGCGCGAGCAGGTGCTGCGGGGCTGCTCGACCAATGTCGACAACCTCGCCGCCGGGCGCTGGGAGACCTTGCTGAGCAGCGCCTTCGTGGTGGAGGAGCCGATGCCGCTGCCCTACGCGCTGTTGCTGCTCGCCGTCCTCGGGTACGCCGAGTACGCCTACGGGGCCTGGTGGACCGCCGGCGTGTTCCTGCTCGGGCACGCCGGGGCCACGCTGCTCGTGTACGGGACGCTGCGGGCCCGCCGGCCCGGTCCGGGCACCCGGCGGGCGGTGGACGTGGGGACCAGCTACGGCTTCAACGCGGTCCTGGGGGCCCTCACCTCGGCGCTGCCCCGCGGGGCAGCGCGGCACACCGCCCGGGCGGGGCTGCTGGCGCTCGGGCTGCGGCCGGTGCTGCGGCGCGAGCGGACCTTCACGGACGCCGGGCACCTGGTGGCGCTGGGGATCGGGGTCGGGCTCTCGCTGGCCGCCGATTACCTTTCCCGCCCGAATCATTCGAAAATAGGCTAAGAGCCACCCGCAGGACAGAGCCACCCGTACAACGCTGGAGTTGCCCACGATGACCGCCACCCCGTCCACCACCGTCGCCAACCTCCGCGACCTCGGCGGCACCCGAATAGCCGGTGGCCGCACGGTGCGCCCCGGCCTGGTGCTGCGCTCCGGTCAGCTCGACCGGCTCGACCTCGCCGCCGACCCCGCCGTGGCGGCCCTGGGACTGCGGACGGTCATCGACTTCCGCACCGACGCCGAGCGCGGCGACCACCCGGACGTGCTGCCGCAGGGGGCCCGGATGCTGGTGGCCGACGTCCTGGCCGACAAGGTCAACGCGGGCGGCATGCCCGCCGCCGCGCAGCTCAAGGACCTGCTGTCCGATCCCGCGGTGGCGCAGCGGCACCTGGGCGGCGGGAAGGCGCAGGCGCTCTTCGCCGAGACCTACCGGTCCTTCGTCAGCTCTTCCTCGGGCCAGGAGGCGTACCGGACGCTGCTGACGGAGCTGGCGGACGAGGAGTCGGGGCCGCTGCTCTTCCACTGCACGGCGGGCAAGGACCGTACCGGGTGGGGGGCGACGGTGGTCCTCTCCCTGCTCGGCGCGGACGACGAGACGCTGATGGAGGAGTACCTCTCGGTCAATCCGGCCGTCCGCAGGGCCTTCGCCCCGATGATCGAGGGCTTCACGATGGCGGGCGGCGACCCGGAGATCGCGATCGCCCTGATCGGGGTCGTGCCGGAGTACCTGGAGGCGGCCCTGGACGAGGTGGCCGTGCGCTACGGCTCGATGGAGAAGTACGTCCGCGAGGGCCTCGGCGTCCCGGACGCCACGGTCGACGCCCTCCGCGCCCGCCTGACCGGCTGACCGCCTGACCGGCTGACCGGCTGAGCGACGAACCGGCTGACCGACTGACCGGCCGGCCCGGCCCCGACACGCCCAAGTGCCGCGCCCGGGGCCCGAGTCGACCGGGTGACCATCCGGGCATTCGCTCGTTCTGCTGAACGTGACTGCGCCGGACACCGCCACCCGCCCCCGCCCGCACCCCCTCGACGCCGGGGTCGACGTCGAGCGGGCCGAGGCCGCCATCGTCGAGCACTACCCGCGGCTGGTGCGGCTCGCCTACCTCGTGCTGCCGCCGTCGCTCGGGCGCAACCGCCGGGTGCTGACCGCGCACGCCCTGACCCAACGGGCCCTGCCGCGCGGCCGGGAGGCCTCCGGCGCGCAGGGCCTCGTACCGTTCCAGCGCGGCGGACAGGACGGCGATCCGGGCGCCGACGCCGGTTACGCCTACGTCCGGCTCCGGGTGCTGCGCGCGGCGCTGGAGGCCGGGCTGCCCCTGACCTTCCGGGCGCTGCCCCGGCGCGCGCAGCTGCCGCCCGCGCTGCCGCAGGTGTGGGGGCTGCGGCTGTTCCCGCGCTCCGGCGGGGCCGAGGAGCTGGCCCTGGACCAGTGGCTGGCCACCCTCGACGGGCCCGCCCGGGCGGCCTGCGTGCTGCGCGCCCTGGAGCGGCTGGACGGCCCCGAGGTGCTGCTGGTGCTGACCGAGGCCGGGGTGGTGGATCCGGAGGCCGCGCTCGCCGGCGCCGGGGGGCCCGAGAACGACGCCCTGTTCGCCTCGCCCGAGTTCGACCCCTGCGTGCTCCAGGCCCGCCCCACCGACCTGCTGCGCCGGCGGCGCTGGGTGCGCGGTTCGCTCGCGGCGGGCGCCGCGCTGCTGGTGGGCGGGGCGCTGCTCGCACTGCCGGGTGGGGGGTGGGGCTCCGACGGCGCCGCCGCGCCCGCGTACGCCCGTAACGCCGCGGCGGAACAGGCCCTGGACCCGGCGAAGGTGACCCGGGCGGCCGCCGGGCGGTGGCGCACGGCCGACCGCGTCGACTTCTCGGTCTGGCCCGCGCGGGGCGACCGCCAGGACGACAAGGAGCTGCTGCGCCGCGCGCTGGCCGTCTGGGCCCGTCCCGGCGCCTCGGTGGTGGTCTCGGCGACCCCCGACACCCCGACGGGTCCGCCGATGGGACCGCCGCAGCTGCTGTTCGCGGGCACGGTGGACCAGGCGGTCGTGGTGCTGATGCACGACGGGCTGCGCGTGGTGCGCTACGCGGAGCCGCTCTCGGGGACCTCCGGCGCGGCCCTGGACTTCGCCCGTACGGACGGGGCGGCGGCGGAGACGGCGACCGCGCTGGTGCTGAGCCGGGTCGACGGAAACGTCCGCTACCTGACGGCGCCGTGGGTGACGGGGGTGACGGTACGGGACCTGCTGAGGCCCGCGGACGCGCCGACGCCGCTGCGCCTGGGCACGGACGGGATCACCGCCCCGGTGGCGGGTCCGGCTCCGGCCGGTGCCTGTACGGCCTGGAACGCGCTGGCCCTGGAGACCGCCGCCGGGCCCCGGCTGGTGACGGACCTGGGCGAGCTGACCCCGGCCCGGCTGACCTCGGGGGCGCCGGGCGCGGCGCGCGACGTGACGCAGGTGGCGGAGCTGAGCGAGTGGTCCCGGATCGCGTGCCTGCTGCCGGCGGTCCGCTCGCACGGGGTGCGGACGGTCAACTCGTGGGCGTACGCGCGCCAGCCGCTGCCGGAGGGCAACGGCACGGCGGCCTGGCTGTGCACGCGGGCCGAGACCTGGCGGGGCACGGCGGACCGGGTGCAGGCGCAGTTCCTGGCGCCGGGCGCGCAGGTGGCGGCGCAGGCGGCCAAGGCGGAGGGCTCGCCGGCGTGCGGGCCGCGGGAGCCGCAGGTCTTGGCGGGCGTGCTGTGGAAGTCGCAGGGCGGCCACTGGTACGTGCTGGCGGCGGGTACGGCGCAGTTCACGTCCCTGTCGGTGACGGGCGGGGCCACCGGGTCGGCGACCGGGAACCGGCTGGCGGTGAAGGCGGCGGAGGGCGCGCAGGTGGAGCTGTCCGGGAAGCTGACGGACGGCACGAAGGCGGGGGTCCTGCGGTAGCCCGCCGGGAATCGGTGCACGGGGGGGTGTCGCACCGGCTTACCCATCAGTACATTGACGCCATGTCTAATACGCCGTCCGCACCTGCACCCGCACCCGTGGCGTCGGAGCACATACCGCTCAAGGCCCGGAACGTGTCCTTCTCCTGGGAGGACACCCCGCTCCACTGGCTGCCCGGCGACCCCTTCGCCGGGCACACCATGAACGTGCTGCACCTGCTGCTCCCGGCGGGCGAGCGCTGGTTCGTGCACGTCTACAAGCAGGTGCTGCCGTACATCACGGACGAGCGGCTGCGGGCCGACGTGGTCGGCTTCATCGGCCAGGAGGCGATGCACGCGGCCGCGCACGACGACGTACTGCCCCACCTCAAGCGCCTCGGCCTGGACCCCACCCCGTACACCGCGCAGGTGGACTGGCTCTTCGAGAAGCTGCTCGGGGACCGCACCCTGCCGCCGGGCCGGGCCCGCGAGTGGTGGCTCAAGGAGCGGGTGGCGACGATCGCGGCGATCGAGCACTACACCGCCTTCCTCGGCAACTGGATCCTGAACGCGGACGAGTTGGACCGGCGCGGCGCGGACCCGGTGATGCTGGACCTGCTGCGCTGGCACGGGGCCGAGGAGGTCGAGCACCGGGCGGTGGCCTTCGAGCTGTTCATGCACATCGACGGCGGCTACCGGCGCCGGGCCAGGACCTGGGCGACGGCCTTCACGGCGCTGGTGTTCCTGTGGCAGCGCGGCGCCCGCTTCTTCATGGAGAACGACCCCGGCCTGCCGCGGGCCAAGGCCTCCCTCGGCCAGTTCTTCCGGGCCGGGCAGCAGGGCGTACTGCCCTCGACGGGGGCGATGTTGAAGTCGATCCCCTCCTACCTGTCCCGCTCGTACCACCCCTCGCAGGAGGGCTCGACGGCCCAGGCGGTGGCGTACCTCGCCAACTCGGCCGGCGCGAACGGCGGTGCCCGGTGATGTGGCGCGCGGCCACGGTGGGCACCGCGGTCGGCGCCGCCTGGCTGACGCGGCGGGCGCTGCGCCGCCGGATCGAGCGCTCGCCGCTGTGGCCGCTCCCGGCCCTGGAGCAGCCGATCTCCGGGTACTCACCGCGCCGGTCGCTGCGCGCGCTGATCGTCTCGCGCACCGAGCCGGCGCAAGGGGTGCTCCGGCTGGTCCTGGAGTCCGCCGAGCTGCCCGCGTGGGCCCCGGGCGCGCACGTCGACGTCACGCTGCCGTCGGGGCTGGTGCGCCAGTACTCGCTGTGCGGGGACCCGACGGTCGCCGGCCGGTACACGATCGCGATCCGGCTGGTGGAGGACGGGCGCGGGGGCTCGCGGGAGGCGCACGCGCGGCTGACGGAGGGCTCGGAGCTGGAGCTGCGGCCGCCGCGCAACCGGTTCGCGCTGGTTCCGGCAGCCTCGTACGTGTTCGTCGCGGGCGGGATCGGGATCACCCCGATCCTGCCGATGCTGCGCGCGGCCACGGCGGCGGGCGCCGAGTGGACGCTGCTCTACGGCGGCCGGAGCCGGGCCTCGATGCCGTTCCTGGACGAGCTGGCGGCGTACGGGGAGCGGGTCACGGTGGTCCCCGAGGACGAGGCGGGCCTGCCCGACCTGGCCCCGGTGGCCGCGGCCGCGCCGGGCACCGCGGTCTACTGCTGCGGCCCGGGCCCCCTGATGGCGGCGGTGGTGGCGGCGGCCCCGTCCGGGGTGGAGGTCCGGCTGGAGCGCTTCGCCCCGGCCGCGGCCGCGGGGGCGGAGCGGCCGTTCACGGTGACCCTCGGCCGCTCGGGCCGCACGGTCGAGGTCCCGGCCGACGGCACGACGCTGGCGGCGGTCCTGCGGGAGCTGCCCAACACCCCCTACTCCTGCGGGCAGGGCTTCTGCGGCACCTGCAGGCACGGGGTGCTGGCGGGCGAAGTGGACCACCGCGACGACCTGTTGAGCGACGCGGAGCGGGAGACCTCGATGCTGCTGTGCGTGTCCCGGGCGCGGGGCGGGCAGCTGACCCTGGACCTGTGACGGGGGCGGCCCAAAGACCCCTCCGGGGGCGGGGGGGGGGGGGGGGGGGGGGGGGGGTGGGGGGGGGGGGGGGGGGGGGGGGGGGGGGGGGGGGGGGGGGGGGGGGATGGACG